>NZ_DCAN01000019.1:0-204419 GCF_002311545.1 Sulfitobacter sp. UBA1132
CTCGTTGACCTCGAACAGGTCGATGTCGTTGATGTTCATGCCATTGTCGGCAAGGATCTTTTCGGTCACCGGAACAGGGCCGGTCAGCATGATGGTCGGGTCGGTCCCGATCTTGGCGGTGGCACGGATGCGCGCGCGTGGCTTGAGACCGTATTTCTCGCCGAATTCCTTGTTCCCGATAAGGACAGCCGCCGCACCGTCCACGATGCCCGAGGAGTTCCCCGCGTGGTGGATGTGGTTGATCTTTTCGAGGTGCGGATATTTCATCAGCGCGACCTTATCAAAGCCGGGCATGACCTCGCCCATCTGCTGGAACGCAGGGTTCAGCGACCCGAGCGACTGCATGTCGGTTTGGGGGCGCATGTATTCGTCATGGCTGAGGATCGACAGACCGTTCTGGTCCTTGATCTCGATCACGGATTTATCAAAGCGCCCTTCGTCCCACGCCTTTTTCGCACGCTGCTGCGACTGCATCGCCAGCTTGTCGGCCTCGTCACGGGTAAAGCCGTATTCGGTCGCGATGATGTCAGCCGAGATGCCCTGCGGCACGAAATACCGCTCCATCGCGAGCGAAGGGTCAACGGCAATCGCAGCACCGTCGCTGCCCATGGCCACGCGGCCCATCATTTCAACGCCACCGGCGATATAGCCCATGCCTGCGCCACCGCGCACCTGGTTGGCGGCAAGGTTCACAGCTTCCATGCCAGAGGCGCAGAAACGGTTGATGGCAAGGCCGGGGATGCGTTCATCCAGATCGGATGCCAGCACGGCAGAGCGCGCCAGACAGCCGCCCTGTTCCATCACCTGGGTCACGTTCCCCCAGATCACGTCCTCGACGGCGTGGCCTTCGAGGTTGTTCCGCTCTTTCATCGCATTGAGCGTCAGCGCGGACAGGCGCAACGAAGTCAGCTCGTGCAGGGCGCCGTCTTTGCGGCCCTTGCCACGCGGGGTGCGCAGGGCGTCGTAGATATATGCTTCGGTCATGTGGTGTCTCCCTTTGGGTCAGGCGCGGTCAGCAGGGCTGCCGGGCATCAGGTCGTAGGGGGCTTTCCAGCCCGGTGTGTCGCTCAGACGCGTGAGCCACGCGTCGATATGGGGCCAGTCCTTGCGGACAAAGCCGAAAGGCTCGGGGTAATACAGATAGCCGCAGCAACTCAGATCGGCGTTGGTGATCCCGTCGCCGACAATCCAGTCGCGGCCGTTCAGATGGTCGTTCAGCACGGCATAGGCCGCAGACAAACGCCCCTGCATAAAGCCGATGACTTCTTTGGGCTGCTTGTCTTCGGGCAGGAAGTTCATCAAAAAACGCGTCATACCGGCGTTCGAGCTAAGCTTGTGGTTGTCCCACAGCACCCACCGCAGGATCTCGCGGCGCTCTTCGGGATTGCTCCCGCCGAATTTGCCGGATTGCTCCGAGACATAATCCTGGATCACGCCGGATTGGGTCAGACGGATGTCACCATCAATCATCACCGGCGCTTCGCCCATGTTATTGATCGTCGTGCGGTAGTCCGGCGTGCGGGTTTCGCCGCCGAAGAAATCAACTTTCACCGGCTCCCAGTCGAGCCCCGACAGCTGCAGCGCAAGCGCCGCCTTATAGGCGTTTCCGCTTTCGCCGAAGCAATGCAGTTTGATGGTCATCTGAACCCTCCCTCAAGTCCTGTGTGTTGATCGTCGTCGTCCCGTGGGGGTTTCACACCCCCACACCCCCGTGGAGTTTATCCGGCAAAATGAAGATGCGCGGGTTTGCGTTAATCAGTTACTAATCATCCTGTCGTATTCAACCCCCGCGCGGCAGGCTGGAGAGCTGAGCCGCGTGCAAAGTGAAGCCCTGCTTTGGTCGCGCTGATCGCAGGATCAGGGCAGGGTGTTTGCGCTTCATTTTGCCCCTTAAACTCTCCCCGAAGGGTCGGGTTCGGCAGGGCGTTCGGGGTGTGGTGGTGTGCTACCTCTTTCGTCCGTCCAGTTCCGCGTTGAACAGCCGCAGTCGCGCGGTCAGGTTCTCTTCGTCGATCACGCTGTTGAAGTTCTCGAAGAGAAACGACAGCGCTTCGCCTTCATCCAATCCGGCCTCTGCCGCGAATTTCTTCAGGCGGCGGTAGCCGTCTTCGGTCATGGCGACAGGGAAGCGGCGGGTCAGGCGGAAACGTTTGGGCATCGGGCGTCCTTTCAGTCAGCATCGGGGTGGGGGATGTCCCCACCCCGGTGCAACCTAGAAGTTTGCCGCGTCCAGCGCCATCACAGTATCCGCGCCGGTTTCGATCCGCTTGAGATGCAGCGAAGTCGCGGGCAGTTGGCGGGCCATGTAGAAACGGCCGGTTGCCAGCTTGGTCTCGTAGAAGGACGCGTCGCCGGTGCCATCTTTCAGCGCTTTCTTCGCGGCCAGACCCATTTTCGCCCACATCAGGCCCAGACAGACATGCCCGAACATATGCATGAAATCATTCGACCCCGAGAGCGCGTTGTTGGGGTTCTTCATGCCGTTCTGCATGAAGTACATGCCCGCCGATTGCAGGTCTTTGCTGGCAGCCTTCAGCGGCTCCATAAAGCTGGCGTCGAACTCGGCGTCCTGGCCTGCGTTTTCCTTGATGAAGGTCTTGACCATATCAAAGAAGGCCATGACGTGTTTGCCACCGTCCTGCGCCAGCTTGCGGCCCACGAGGTCCAGCGCCTGAACGCCATTGGCCCCTTCGTAGATCATGGCGATACGGGCGTCGCGGGTGAACTGGGACATGCCCCATTCCTCGATATAGCCGTGGCCACCATAGACCTGCTGCGCCTTGACCGTCATGTCATAGCCGATGTCGGTCAGGAAACCTTTGATGACGGGGGTCATCAGCGAGACAAGCCCGTCGGCATCCTTGTCATCCGCGCGGTGTGCCGCGTCGATCAGGCTGGCCCCCCAGAGGATGAACGCCCGCGCCCCTTCGACAAAGGATTTCTGCTCCATCAGGCTGCGACGGATATCGGGGTGGACGATCAGCGGATCGGCAGGCTTGTCGGGGTGCTCTGTGCCGGTGACGGCACGGCCTTGCAGGCGGTCCTTGGCGTAGGCCAGCGCGTTCTGATAGGCCACATCGGCCTGCGCCAGACCCTGCATGCCGACGCCCACGCGGGCTTCGTTCATCATGGTGAACATCGCGCGCATGCCTTTGTGTTCGTCACCCAGCAGGTAGCCGACCGCGCCGTCATAGTTCATCACACAGGTAGAGTTGCCGTGGATGCCCATTTTCTCTTCGATGGAGCCGACGGACACCGCGTTGCGTTCGCCAAGCGCGCCGTCTTCCTTGACCATGAACTTGGGCACGATGAACAGCGATACGCCCTTGATGCCTTCGGGGCCGCCTTCGATCTTGGCCAGCACCAGATGGATGATGTTATCGGCCATGTCGTGTTCACCGGACGAGATAAAGATCTTCTGGCCGGTGATCTTATAGCTGCCGTCTTCCTGTGGCGCTGCCTTGGTGCGCATCAGGCCCAGATCGGTGCCGCAGTGGGGCTCTGTCAGGTTCATGGTGCCGGTCCATTCGCAGGACACCATGTTGGGCAGATACGTATCTTTTTGGGCGTCAGAGCCGTGGGCGAGGATCGCCGAGGCCGCACCGTGGGTCAGGCCCTGATACATGGTGAACGCCTGGTTGGACGCCGAGAACATCTCGCCCACGGCGGTGCCGAGGATATAGGGCATGTTCTGGCCGCCGTATTGCTCTGGCATGTCCAGACCGGTCCAGCCGCCTTCCTTGACCTTCGCAAAGGCGTCCTTGAACCCTTTGGGGGTGTAGACGACGCCGTTCTCCAGACGGCAGCCTTCCTGATCACCCACCGCGTTCAGCGGGGCGAGGACTTCGGAGGTCAGCTTGCCTGCTTCTTCCAGAATGGCAGAGGTGAAATCCGCCTCAAGCTCGTCGTAACCGGGGGTGGACGACGCGGTGACGTTCAGCACATCGTGCAGGACGAATTGCATATCCTTGATCGGGGCGGTGTAGCTCGGCATGTGGTGTTCTCCCTTGGCCATCTGGCCGTCGTTTGGTCAGTATATCTAGGTCGGTGTATCAGGTGTTCGGGTGCGCCGGACTGCGGGCCTATTCTGCCGCGTTGCGGGCGCTGTTGATGGAGGCGATCATTTTCTCCCCCCATTTCAACTGGTTTTGCAGGTCGTCGATGGCGTTGTTCAGATCCTCGCGCTGTGCTTCGAGGTCGGCCAGACGTTCGCGCGCGATGTCATAGGTGCGCGCCAATTGGGTCTGTTGCTGGTCGCCCATGTGGTACAGGTCCAGCAACTGGCGGATTTCTTCGAGGCTGAAGCCAAAGCGCTTGCCACGCAGGATCAGTTTCAGCCGCGCACGGTCCCGTTTGGTAAACAGGCGCTTTTGTCCCTGACGTTCGGGGAAAAGCAGTTCTTTCGCTTCGTAGAACCGCAAGGTGCGCGGGGTCACATCGAAGGCGGTGCACATCTCGCGGATGGTCATCGTAGTGTTGGACATATCAGTTACTCGCTATTCTATCACTGCTGTAGAACGGTCAACTTCACCTAAACTGGGAGCGGTATAACCCAGAAACAAGCTTACGTAACTTGGACGCTACGTCAAACATTTGCTTTACGTTGAGTAAATCTGCGTAACCCCACGGGGATTTTCCCGAGGCGGTCATTGATAGGTATCTCGCGCCGACTAAGTGGTGTGGGGGAGCAAGTTTTATCGGCCGGGGGGGGATATGTCCGAGGATATGGATCCGCGATTATTCACAGAGTGTCTGCGCGAGGTCAGCAGCGTTTCGGCGCTATGGCTGCTGGTGCAACGCTTTGCCAAAGCGCAGGATTTTCGCACGGTCACCTATCACAGTATTGATGTGCAATCGCTTGGGGACTCCAGCTTTGGCGCTGTCGCGATCGGTATCCCGGCAGAGTTTCACCGGATGTATACCGAAGAGCACCTGTATCTGGACGATCCCTTCCCCCCCTTCGCGGCCTCACAGATCACCCCGTTTTTCTGGCGTGACCTGCCGCAGCTGACCACCTTGACCGAAAAGCAGAAAGCCTATCTGAACAGAGCGAGGGAATTCGGCTTTGCCGATGGGCTGGTCTGTCAGGTCTTTGGGCCACAGGCGCGCAATGCTTTGGTCAGTATCGGCTTCCACCACGACAGGCCGCGCCCGACCGATGCAGAGGTTCTGGACCTGCACGTCGCCAGCCAGTTTGCCCATATGCGGTTTTGCGCGCTTGTGGCAGGCCCTGCTGCACCCAATCGGCGCTTGTCCCCGCGCGAGCTGGAATTGCTGCGTTGGATCGCGCGCGGCAAGAGCAACACCTCGATCGCGCAGATCATGGGGGTGTCGCGACACACGGTCGATACGATCATGCGGCGTCTGTTTGGCAAACTGGATGTGACCGACCGGACCCGCGCTGCGGTGCGGGGGCTGGCCTTTGGCCTGATCGATCCGTCGCTGGATAACCTGTCGTAATGCAAGGGAGCGTGACCGGATGTCGCGCACTTACGGGACGTGCGCATCACCCGTCGGACGCATAGTCGTGGCGAATTCTCAACTGTAAGTGGACAGGCCGTGGCGCAGAACAAACCCCCGAAACCCTCAACAACACCGAATACCTATGATCTTGCGCAGGGGCCGGTGATTTCCGCGTCTTCTGCATCGCGGGGGCTCAAGGATGCGGCCAAGCTCGTTGAAGACGTGGCGTATGAATTTGCTGCCTGCCTCGACGCTGATTCACTGTCGGAGCTGATTGTGACAGCAGCAGACCTGACCCGTCTTTCCGATGTGATGGGTCGGATGGCCGCGCGGCAGGCGTAAGCCGGCCCGCATCGCATCGATTTCTCATACCATCGCTCGATGCTGCCAACGACGGCACCCTCCAGCCAGCGGCTGTCAGATATGGTAGCGCCCCGTAAACCCAAGGCGCTACACACAAATATCAGTCGCGCTTGGCCAATGCGGCCTCTGTATCGTCGCGAGATTTCTGCAGCTCTTCGATGGCTTCGTCCAACTGCTTGCGCTGTTCTGCCAGCTCTCCCAACTGGCGGTCCGCGCTCACGACCCACGCCCGCATTTGCGCTTCGGTGCCTTCGTTTTCATAGATCAGCAGCCACTGGCGGATGCCTTCCAGCGAATACCCGAACTTGCGTCCCCGCATGATCAACTTCATGCGGGCGATTTCCCGCGCGCCATAGCTGCGCGACCGGCCTTCGCGCTCGGGGTGGAGCAGTTCTATGTACTCGTAATAGCGCAACGTGCGCGGCGTGACGTCAAACTCCGCACACATTTCTTTAAAGTTCAGGCGTTTGTCTGTCATCTTGGTCTCCTCAAGTTCGGAAACTATGCGGTTCACTTTCCAAGCGCAACACTGGGGTTGCTCTTGCTTGGCCGCTCGGTTGATATGGGGAGAATAACGCCAAGGAAGTAAAAAATGTCAGACAAACTTCGCATCGCCAAGCAGTTCATAGCGGCGCTGCCTTACAGCGGTGCCCTGGGCATGGAACTGCAAGAGCTGGACGGCGGCGTCGCCGTGATCGACATGCCGTATGATGAACGGCTGATCGGCGATCCGCGCACAGGTGTCTTGCATGGCGGGGCCGTGTCGGCGTTGATGGATACTTGCTGCGGGGCCGCGGTGATGAGCCACCCCAGCAATCCCGGTGGGACGGCGACGATTGATTTGCGCATCGAATATCTGCGCGCGGCTGTGCCCGGTCAACGGATCACGGCGCGGGCGGAATGTTATCACGTGACGCGGAATGTCGCCTTTGTGCGCGCCACGGCACAGGACGAAGAAGACGGCAGCCCGGTCGCCACCGCCACCGGCAGTTTCACGGTGGAGGGCAAACGATGAGCACACGGAGCAAACCCGAGGCGGTACAGGTCGTCAAAAAGCGTCGCGATGCGGCGCTACGCGCGCTGGTAGACGGGGTGCCCTACATCAGCTTTCTGGGGATCGAGTTCGACCGCCGTGGCGACGAGCTGACCGGCGTTCTGCCGTTTTCCGACAAGCTGATCGGCAACCCGCTGTTGCAGGCGCTGCACGGTGGGGTCACGGCCTCGTTCCTTGAGGTCACGTCGATCATCACGCTCAGCTGGGAATACCTGTGGGAGGATCTTGAATCCGGTGCGCTGGCCGTCGACAAGATGGATGCGACGCATCTGCCACGACTGCCCAAGACCATCGACTTCACCGTCGATTACCTGCGTTCGGGTCTGCCGCGCGATGCCTATGCGCGCGCGCGGATCAACCGGTCGGGGCGGCGCTATGCCTCGGTGCATGTCGAGGCATGGCAGGACAACCGCAGCAAGCTTTTCGCGCAGGCAACGGGCCATTTCCTGATGCCCCAACGCCGTGACTGACGCGATTCCCAAGGGCGAAGTCAGCGCCGTCGCCCAAGGCAAACTATCCGCGAAAGAGGTGGTGACCCACCGCCGCGTGCTGAACATCGCCATCCCGATTGTTATCTCCAACGCCACCGTGCCCATCTTGGGCGCGGTGGATACCGGCGTCGTCGGGCAGATCGGGCTGGCGGCCCCTATCGGAGCCGTGGGAATCGGCGCGATCATCCTGTCATCGCTCTACTGGGTATTCGGCTTTCTGCGGATGGGCACCGTCGGGCTGACCGCGCAGGCGGCAGGCAACAACGACGCGGCAGAGGTCGCGGCACTGCTGACACGCGGGCTGCTGATCGGCGGGCTGGCGGGCCTTGCGCTGGTGATGCTGCAGATACCGCTGTTCTGGGCGGCGTTTCAGGTTTCTCCGGCCAGCGTCGAGGTTGAGAACCTCGCCCGGTCCTATATGGGGATCCGCGTCTGGTCCGCCCCGGCGGCGATTGCGATATACGCGATCACCGGCTGGCTGATCGCGCAGGAACGCACCCGTGCCGTGCTGGTGGTGCAACTGTGGATGAACGGGCTGAATATCGCGCTGGACCTGTGGTTCGTGCTGGGGCTCGGCTGGGGTATCCAGGGCGTCGCCATCGCGACCTTTCTGGCTGAATGGTCGGGGGCGGCGCTTGGGCTGTGGTTCTGCCGTGCGGCTTTTGGAGTGCCTGCATGGCGGGACTGGGCGCAGGTGTTCGACGGGCCGCGCTGGATCAACATGATGAAGGTCAACGGCGACATCCTTGTGCGGTCGCTTCTGTTGCAGGCGGTGTTCGTCTCGTTCCTGTTTCTGGGATCGGGGTTGGGGGATGTAAAGCTCGCCGCTAACCAGGTGCTATTGCAATTCCTGATGATCACGGCCTTTGCGCTTGACGGTTTCGCCTTTGCGGCCGAGGCGCTGGTCGGGCGGGCCATGGGCGGCAAGCAGCGTGATGTTCTGCGACGGGGCGCGGTGCTGACCAGCGGCTGGGGTCTGCTGGCCTGTGCCTTGATGACCGTGGGCTTCGCATGGGGCGGGGGCATGATCATCGACCTCATGACCACGGCCCCGCTTGTGCGCGAAGAGGCGCGGGTGTTCTTGCCCTATATGGTCGCGGCCCCGCTGCTGGGGTGGGCGTCATGGATGCTGGACGGAATCTTTATCGGGGCCACGCGGTCGCGGGACATGCGCAACATGATGGCGGTGTCCTTTGTGATCTACTGTGCAAGTGCGGCGCTGCTGGTGCCGTGGCTGGGCAACCACGGGCTGTGGATTTCGCTGCTGGTGTCCTTTGTCGCGCGTGGGGTCACGCTGGCGCTGCGGTACCCCGCGTTGGAGCGTGCGGCGGGATAGGCCCCGCCCGCGCAGGGTCGGGGCGAAGTCGCGCGGATAGCGCCCCGATCTGCGCCGGGGCGTCCTGTCAAAGCCAAGCGCTGCGGTTGCTGCCCACGGCATCGGCCACGGTGTCAAACCCGTCCTGCTTCAGCAGTTTGTCGAGCCCCTTGGCGATATCCGCCGCCAGTGACAGCCCGCCATAGACCAGCGCCGTATAAAGCTGCACCGCCGAAGCGCCTGCGCAGATTTTGGCATAGGCATCCTCGGCCGAGCTGATGCCCCCGACGCCCACCAGCGGAATATCGGTAAGCGTCGACAGGCGCGCCAGCACGCGCGTGGATTTTTCGAACAGGGGCTCGCCCGACAGCCCCCCCATCTGGTCACGCTGCGCGTTCTTCAGGCCGGTGCGGTCCAGCGTTGTATTCGTGGCAATGATCGCGGCAACATCTGCGTCATTGGCGACCTCGGCCACATCGGCGATCTCCGCCTCGGTGAGGTCGGGGGCGATTTTCAGGAACACGGGCGTATCGCCGCGCACCTCCATCACGCCGGCCAGAAGTGCTGCGAGGGCGGCCTTGCCCTGCAGGTCACGCAGCTTTTCGGTATTGGGCGAGGATACATTGACCGTGGCGAAATCCACGTGATCGCGGGCAAGCTCCATCACGCGGGCGAAATCGGCGGCGCGGTCGGTGCTGGTCTTGTTGGCCCCAAGGTTGAGCCCCACGGGCACGCCCGCGCCACGGCGCGCCAGACGCGTGCAGATCGCCTGCATGCCTTCGTTGTTGAAGCCAAAGCGGTTGATCGCCGCGCGGTCCTCGGTCAGGCGGAACAGACGGGGTTTGTCATTGCCGGGTTGGGGCAGGGGCGTGGCGGCCCCGACCTCGATAAAGCCGAAACCCGCGTTGGACAGCGGCGCGACGGCGGTTGCGTTCTTGTCAAACCCCGCGGCAAGGCCGACAGGGTTGGGCAGGCTCATCCCGGCAAGCGAGGTTTTCAGCCGTTTCGATGTGACCGGACCGGGTGTCGGGGCCAAGCCAAGCCGCAGTGCGGTGATCGCCAGACCATGGGCCGTTTCGGGGTCAACCTGATGCAGGGCGCGCAGCCCCAGCTGCTCGGCCATGCGTTTCATGCAAATTCATCCGTCAGGGGCAGCGGTGCGCTGCGGATCAGGCGCGATGTCACAACCGCGGCCTGACGGTGCACCACCGCCTGTTTGTACCGCGGGTCCGAGATCAGCTGCAAAAAGGCATGGGCGTTGGGGTATTGCGCGATGAACATCACATCCCAATCCTCGTCCGAGGGGCCGATCAGCGTCGCCTCGAACTGGCCGCGCCACAGGATCGATCCGCCGACATCCGCCAGCACCGGACCGCTTTCGGCACCGTAGTTCTTATACGCTTCCGCCCCTGTCAGCGCCTTGGCGGCCAGCGCGTGATCGTCGGGGTAGGCGGCCTTGTCGCGCAGTTTGACAAGGTTCACCATGTTCAGCGGCGTGTCGCGGTCCAGCCCCTTGAAGGCGTCGAACTGTGCGCGATCCGGGTCGATATATCCTGTCATCATTCAGCTTCCTTAAAGCCAGCGGGAAATTCATGCGCCCCGTTCAGCAAGGGCAGGGGCTGGGCCCAAACCACATCCTCTAGCATGAGCATGCGGTACAGATGCGGGAACTCGGCACCGCCGCGCGACACCTCCCATTTCAGCGCATCGCCAAGGCGGTCGGTCTCTACGGCCAGAAGAAACAGGTCTGCCTCACCGGCAAAGTGTTTCGCAGCCGTTTCAGCCGCTTGTTCAGAGGTCGAGAAATGCACATAGCCATCGGCGACATCAACCGGCGCGCCCGTGGTAGAGCCGTCGCGGCGCAGGGCCTGCCATTCATCGGAGCGGAAAATTTTGTAAATCAACATAGCCGCTGTGATGCCTTGGTCGGTGCAAACGGTCAAGGGCTGTGCGCTTTGCCGCAGCGCAGGGCGGTGACCTTGGGGAAGGGCGGGTTTGCGCTCAGATGGTCTTTGACAAGGGGGCAAACTGGGGGTCACCATAGGTGCATAATTCAACCCAAAGGGGGGACCCATCATGAAACGATTCCTGACAGCCACGGCAGCGCTTGCGCTGACCTCGGGCATGGCAGCGGCGGATTATAGTCTGACCATCCTGCACACCAATGATTTCCACGCGCGGTTTGAACCGATCAGCAAATACGATGGCCCTTGTTCCGCCGAGGACAATACCGCCGGTGAATGTTTCGGGGGCACCGCACGGCTGGTCAACGCGATCAAGGACGCCAAGGCGCGCACCAACAACTATGTGCTGGTCGACGGCGGGGACCAGTTTCAGGGCTCGCTGTTCTACACCCACTACAAGGGCAAGATGGCAGCCGAGATGATGAACATGCTGGGCTATGACGGCATGACCGTGGGCAACCACGAATTCGACGATGGCCCCGAAGTGCTTGCCGGTTTCATGGAGGCGATCGACTTTCCCATCCTGATGTCGAATGCTGATGTCTCTGCCGAACCGCTGCTGGCGGACAAGCTGGCGAAATCTGCCGTGATCGAGCGTGGCGGTGAAAAGATCGGCCTGATCGGGCTGACCACCGAAGACACTCACGAACTATCGAGCCCCGGAGACAACGTCGTCTTTACCGATTCCGTGGCTGCCGTTCAGGGCGAGGTCGATCTGCTGACCGCGCAGGGTATCAACAAGATCATCGTGCTCAGCCACTCGGGCTATGGGGTTGACCAGATGGTCGCCGAGAATACCACAGGTGTTGATGTGATCGTCGGCGGGCACACCAATACGCTGCTGTCCAATACCGATGAAAAAGCCGAAGGGGCCTATCCGACGATGGTCAAGGATACGGCGATTGTGCAGGCCTATGCCTACGGTAAATATCTGGGCGAGCTGAACGTGACCTTCGATGACGAGGGTAAGATCAAGGAAGCCTCGGGCGATCCGATCCTGATCGACGCAGGCGTCGCAGAGGACGAGACCACCGTCGCCCGTATCGGTGAGCTGGCCCAACCGCTTGAAGAACTGCGCAGCAAAGTCGTCGCCGAAACCACCGAACCGATCGAGGGCGACCGGTCGGTCTGCCGCGTGCAGGAATGTCAGATGGGCAATCTCGTCGCCGATGCGATGCTGGCCCGTGTGGCGGATCAGGGGATCGAGGTCGCGATCCAGAACAGCGGCGGCTTGCGCTCTTCCATCGACGCCGGAGAGGTGACCATGGGCGAAGTGCTGGCGGTGCTGCCGTTCCAGAACACCCTGTCGACCTTTCAGGTCACCGGTGCGGCATTGGTAGAGGCGCTGGAAAATGGCGTGAGCCAGATCGAAGAGGTCGCAGGTCGTTTCCCGCAAGTGGCGGGCATGACCTTTACCGTGGACACCAGCGCCGAGCCGGGCAGCCGCATCAGCGATGTCACCGTATCCGGCATGCCGCTTGACCCTGAAAAGACCTATGGCGTCGTGTCCAACAACTATGTGCGCAATGGCGGCGACGGCTATGCGCCGTTTACCTCTGCGCAGAACGCCTATGACTACGGTCCCGATCTGGCGGATGTAACGGCTGAATTCATCGCCGCCAACGGGGCCTACACGCCCTATACCGATGGCCGCATCACGGTGAAGTAAGCCAAGTCGCCATATTAACGCGAAACGGCGCGCCGCTGGAAACAGGGGCGCGCCGTTTTTATTTCAAGCACCTGCGACAAGCGCAGGGATTGACCCGATCACTCGCTCAGCGGTGCGGGGTCAAAGCTGATCTCGCCGGAGTAGCTTTTGGGATTGTCCCCAAGTGACGTGCCGATAAAGGTCACTTGGCTGTTTGCCTCTACCGTTTGGCTAAAGCTGCTGCCGGTTTCCAGCGTGCCGGATGACCACGACCCGTCACCCGCGCTGACGTTGCGCGCGGCGCTGGCGTTGTTGACAAAGCGCAGCTCGTCCCCGGCGTCGACATAGATCACGGCAGGAAAGAAGGCGTCGTCAAAGATCACGACGTCATGGGTTTGCGCGGTCGCTGCGGTGGCAGCCGCAAGTGTGACCGCTGTCGCGCCAGCAGAAATGAGTTTGGTAAGTGAAATTGGCATATCCATGCTCCCTTTCAAAAGGGGCCCCCCCCTTAAAACTGATGAAGGGTGTGCTAATGCAGGATTGCGGCGGAAATAGGGCGGATATGCCTCAGAACCTTGGCCTATGCTAAAGAACCTGACCCGTCTGCCCGTCGAGCCACGTCTTGAACGACTGCAAGGCCGCGGTTTCGGCACGGTCCTCGGGCCAGACGAGGTAGTAATTCCCGATGCTCTGTGTCGTCTGCGTTGATGCCAGCACAAGCTGCCCGTCTCGCAGGTAGGGCTCGGCCGAAAAGGTAGGAAGCAGCGCCACGCCTAATCCGTGCACCGCCGCCTGCGCCATGGTTGAGAACTGGTCGAACATCATGCCGGCAGGGGGTTCTTGCGTGACACCAAGCGCGCTCAGCCACCGCGACCAGCCGCGCGGGCGGGTCTCCAGATGCAGCAGCGCATAGCGCAGGATCTGGCTGGGATCCTCCAGCGGTTCGGTCAGCAGTTCGGGCGCGCAGACGGGGACCACCGTCTCGGGCATCAGCGGCAAATAGCGCACACCGGGCCAGTCTTCCTTGCCAAAATGTATTGCAGCGTCAAAGGGGCTGTTCTGGAAGGAAAACGGATGCAACCGCGTGCTGAGGTTCACCGTCACCTCCGGGTGGGACTGGGCAAAGTCGCGCAACCGCGGGGCCAGCCAATGCATGCCGAACCCCGGCAGAATGGCAAGGTTCAGCGCCCCCGCAATCGGGTTCGTGCGCGCGGTGATGGAGGCCTGAGCCAGCCTGTTCAAAACGTCACGCACCTGAATAACATAGCTTTTTCCCGCCTCCGTCAGCACGAGTTGACGCCCTTGACGGTCCAGCAGCGCCACATTCAACTGCGCCTCTAGCGTCTTGAGCTGCCGGCTGATCGCGCTTTGCGTCAGGGACAGTTCCTGCGCCGCCAATGTGGCACTGCCCAAGCGTGCCACTGCCTCGAATGCGAGCAGGGCGTTGACCGACGGAAGGAAGCGACGCGGGGCGATCATATGACTTTGACTCATAGGTTCAGGAGTAACCAGCGATAGTCATTGCCGCCGGGCTTTGCAATACTGCGCCCAAATCCGAACCCCGAGGAGGACATACCATGAGCACCGAATTGCCCGTATTGAAAGCCAAAGACGCCCCCGACATGGGCAGCTTTGATTGGGCGGATGCGTTCCGCCTGAACGAACAGCTGACCGAAGACGAACGCATGATCCAGGAAAGCGCGCGCGCCTATGCGCAGGAAAAGCTACAGCCCCGCGTGATCGACGCTTTCGCCAATGAAACCACCGACCCCGCGATCTTCCGCGAGATGGGCGACATGGGCCTTCTCGGTGTCACCGTGCCCGAACAATACGGCGGCTTGGGCGGCAACTATGTGTCTTACGGTCTGGTTGCGCGCGAAGTTGAACGTGTGGACAGCGGCTATCGGTCGATGATGTCCGTGCAATCTAGCCTCGTCATGTACCCGATCTACGCCTATGGCTCGGAAGAGCAACGCATGAAGTATCTGCCGAAACTGTCCAGCGGCGAATTCATCGGCTGCTTTGGCCTGACAGAACCCGATGCAGGCTCTGACCCTGCGGGCATGAAAACCCGTGCGGTGAAAACCGCCAACGGCTACAAGCTGACCGGCTCCAAGATGTGGATTTCGAACGCGCCGATCGCGGATGTCTTCGTGGTCTGGGCCAAGTCCGAAGAGCACGGCGGCAAGATCCGCGGCTTCATCCTTGAAAAAGGCATGAAGGGTCTGTCCGCGCCAAAAATCGGCAACAAACTCTCGCTGCGTGCCTCGATCACAGGCGAGATCGTGATGGACAACGTCGAAGTCGGCGAAGATGCCCTGTTGCCCCATGTCGAAGGTCTGAAAGGCCCGTTCGGCTGTCTTAACCGCGCCCGCTATGGCATCAGCTGGGGTGCACTGGGGGCCGCTGAATTCTGCTGGCACGCCTCGCGTCAATACGGTCTGGACCGCAAGCAGTTCAACAAACCGTTGGCGCAGACACAGCTGTTCCAAAAGAAACTTGCCGACATGCAGACCGAAATCGCGCTTGGCCTGCAAGCCTCGTTGCAAGTGGGCCGTCTGATGGACAACGCCAACGCCGCGCCGGAAATGATCTCTATCGTCAAGCGCAACAACTGCGGCAAGGCGCTGGACATCGCCCGCATGTCCCGCGACATGCACGGCGGCAACGGCATCAGCGGCGAATTCCAGGTGATCCGCCATATGATGAACCTCGAGACGGTGAACACCTATGAAGGCACGCACGACGTGCACGCGCTGATCCTGGGCCGCGCCCAGACCGGCCTGCAGGCGTTCTTCTAAATCTCTGGCAGAGGGGGCTTCGGCCCCCTCATACCACCGGACCCGTCAGGATTTGACCGACGGTGCCCCACCTTCAAACGCATTCCCGTTGACGTAATCACAAGGCGCTGACTGCATTTCCAGGTGAAGCCCGTTGCCGGTGTAGGGATGCGCACGGGCCAATGCCTCGTCCACCTCTATGCCCAAACCTGCTGCGGTGGGGGCTGTGATGAACCCGTCCTCCACCTTGATCGTGCTCTTGATCAACTGGTCGTGGAACGGCGTTTCGATACATTCGCACATCAGGACATTCGGGATCGATGTTGCCAGATGGATATTGGCCGCCCATTCCACTGGACCCGCATAAAGATGCGGCGCGATTTGCGCGTTATAGACCTCTGCCATGGCGGCGATCTTCTTGGCCTCCCAGATACCACCGACACGGCCCAAGGCAGGCTGCAGGATCGCCGCCGCCCCGGACCGCAGCACAGGCGCAAACTCGGCCTTGGTGGTCAGCCGTTCTCCGGTCGCGACTGGGATCGGCACGGCACGCGCTACGGCGGCCATCTGCTCCACCGCATCCGGCGGGATCGGCTCTTCGTACCAGAGCGGGCTATAGGGCGCGATGGCGTTCCCCAAACGGATCGCGCCTGCGGTGGTGAATTGCCCGTGGGTGCCGAACAGCAGATCGGCCTTGTCGCCAACGGCCGCGCGGATCGCTTTGCAAAAGGCGACAGATTGCGAGATGTCGGTCATCGCCGGCATATGCCCGCCGCGCATGGTATAGGGCCCCGCCGGATCGAACTTGATCGCGGTATAGCCCCGCGCCACACAGTCCAGCGCCGATTCCGCCGCCATCTCGGGCGAGGTCCAGAAAGCGGTCATATCGTGATGCGGCAGCGGGTAAAGATAGGTATAGCCCCGCACGCGCTCGTTCATCCTGCCGCCGATCAAGGCATAGACCGGACGATCCCGATCCTTGCCCAGAATATCCCAGCAGGCGATCTCCAGCCCCGAAAATGCGCCCATGACGGTCAGGTCGGGTCGCTGGGTAAAGCCTGACGAATAGGCGCGGCGGTACATCAGCTCGATATTTTCGGGATTCTCGCCCTGCATGTGACGTGCAAAAACATCCTCGATCACCGCCCGCATGGCCTGCGGCCCAACCGACGCGGCATAGCATTCGCCCCAGCCTACAATGCCGGTATCCGTGGTCAGCTTGACCAATATCCAATAGCGCCCGCCCCAACCGGGGGCAGGGGGCGCTGTGACGATAACCTCAAGATCTTGCAATTTCATCGCGTGATCCTCTTTTCCAAATGGTTCAAAATCCCGGGGGTACGGGGGCTGGCCCCCGTGGCGCTAGCGGTCAAACAGGATGACATTGCGCCGCGCGGCACCGGTCTTGGTATCCTCGATCGCGTCGTTGATCTGCTCCAGCGACCACCGCCCCGAGATCAGCTCGTCCAGTTTCAGCCGTCCTTGGGCATATAGATCGACCATCCACGGAATATCGCGCTGGATCACCACGTCGCCCATTTTGGAGCCGACCGTGCCCTGACCCATTGCGGCGAATGTGCCGGGGTCATAGGTCGCGCCGTCGCCGATATGAGGCATGCCGACCATGACCACACGCCCCCCCGCGGCAAGGTATTTCGGCGCGTCATTATAGGCAGGGATCGCCCCAACGGTCACGATCACCGCATCCACGCCCTTGCGGCCAATCGCCTGTTCCAACTGCCCCCAGGGTTTGTCTTCGGTGGCAAGGATACCATCCGTGGCCCCGAACTCCTTGGCGATCTCCAGCTTCTCGGCGCTCATATCCACGGCGACGATGCGGCGGGCCCCGGCGATGCGCGCGCCCTGAATGGCGTTCAGCCCGACGCCACCGGCACCGATGACCACAACGTCTTGACCGGCCCGCAATTGCGCAGCATTGACCACCGCACCGACGCCGGTGATCACCCCGCAGGCGATCAGGCTGGCGGCATCCTTGGGAATATCGGCGCTGATCCTGACGACCTGCGCCTGATCCACAACGACTTTTTCGGCAAAGGCACCGGATGCCATGGCCTGATGCAGCTTGCCGCCGTCTTTGGTTTTCAGCGGGCCGGTGTCGCCGTCATAGGGGGTTTCGCAGATCACAGGACGACCGCTGGCGCAGTTGGGGCAGCTGCCGCAGGCGCGGATCAGCGTGACCACGACGCTATCCCCGACCGAG
Organism: Sulfitobacter sp. UBA1132; assembly: GCF_002311545.1. Classification (NCBI taxonomy): domain Bacteria; kingdom Pseudomonadati; phylum Pseudomonadota; class Alphaproteobacteria; order Rhodobacterales; family Roseobacteraceae; genus Sulfitobacter; species Sulfitobacter sp. UBA1132. Next base: position 17,300 of record NZ_DCAN01000019.1, read on the forward strand.
ACGCCGCTTACCCTGTCGCCCACAGCGGTCACCTGTCCCGCGGCCTCGTGACCATAGACCGCGGGCAGCGATCCGCCCCAGCCCCCACTGGCAAAAGAGATGTCCGAATGACAGATCGCTACGGCATCCAGCGTCACCTCGACCTCGGCCCCCTCGGGGGCGCGGAGTTCTACGTCTTCGATTGTCAGGGGAGCACCAAATTCATGGCAAACGGCGGCTTTGATCAACGGCATAACGGGTCCTTCCGGGCGCGTGAGTTTTGGGGGAGGGTGGCAAGCTCTGCCCCCTCCCGCAAGCGCTATATGCGCCGCGCTGCGTCAGGCTTACGTTATGTCAGTCCACATGCGCGGGATTTATACGCACGCGCCGGAAGAGCACCAAGGCGACCACCCGCGCCATTACGGTCAGCGAGGTCAGCAGCACCGGCCTGCGCCCGAAGCGGTCGGACAGGCTGCCCACCAGCGGGCTGAAGATGAATTGCATCACCGCGAATGTCGTCGCCAACACACCGCCCCACAGCGCGGCGCGTGACAGATCGGCGGATTGGACCTGCGCGATCAGGTCCGGCATCACAGGGATGATCAGACCAATGCCCATGGCATCGATCATGACGGTCAGGATGATAAATATGACCGCCGGACGCATGGGCTATCGCACGCCGGTTGCGCGGTTACAGCGCACGCGCGCGGGCCACGAAGGCGGCTGCATCTGCGGGGGCCTGTCCCATCTGGGTTGACGGGTCAAAGAGGGTCTTGGCCACGTCGGGGTAATCCGCGTGGACCAGATCGGCCAGTGGCACCTGTTTGGCCAGCGCATCTTGGCACAACTGTTTGGTGATCTTCTGGGCCGCGGGGCGGGGCATCGTCTTAGCCAGGGCAAAGCTCAGCGCTTCGGCGTGGATCAGGCCCAGCCCATCCGTTAGCGCGCTGTGCATTTTCACAGGGTGCGGCGTCAGTCCCGCGACAAGGCTTTTGGTGTGGTTCAGCGCGGCGGCAAGGCTCAGTGCCAGCTGAGGCACAGCCATCCACTCCGCGAACCAAGCGCCGCCATCACGCTGATGCTGATGCGCCGCGGCGGCCTGTAGCGTGGCGCGCTGGCCGGTGAACTGGTGCCCGAGGGCGACAATCGCCGAGGGCCCCACGGGGTTCTGTTTTTGCGGCATGGTCGACGACGCGCCTGCCGCCCCAAGGGCAAGCTCGGCGGTTTCGGTCATGGTCAGCGCCAGCGTGCTTTGCGCGATATGCGCCAGCGCTGCCATCACGCGGCCCTGCCAATCGGCGATGCGCAGCACGGGGCCGCGGTCCACATGCCAGCTGCGCCCGGGGTCTTGCAGCCCAAGCGCTTGGGCCAGCTGCGCGCGGGTCTCGGCAGCCTTGGGACCAAGGGCAGAGCCCGTCCCCGCCGCTCCCGACAGGGACACGAACAGCGCCCCTTCGCGCAGCGCCTCAAGCTGGTCGAGCGCATCGCACAGTGGCATGCCCCATTCCGCCAGCACCGCGCCCCAGCTGGTGGGGGTGGCGTGCTGGCCATAGGTGCGGGCAGGCATCGGCAGGGATTGGTGCTGTTCGGCACCTGCCGCAAGGGCCGCGATGATCTCGCGCAGATCGGTTTCCGCCAGCTTGAGCGCCTGACGCAGGCGCAGCATCAGCGCGGTATCGATGATGTCCTGACTGGTCGCGCCCCAATGGACGTGCTGGGCAAATTCCGGTGCCTGCATCTCGGCGCGGAATTGGGCTAGAAGCCCCGGCACGGACACGCCGTTTTCTCCGGTAGAGGCGGCGATCGCCCCGGGGTCGACCTGAATCTCGAGAGAGGCGCGGTGGATCGCGGCGGCGCTCATCTCGGGGATGATACCAAGGCTGCCCTGCACCTTGGCCAGCGCCCCTTCGACCAGCAGCATCGCGCGGATCGCAGCGCTGTCCGAGAACAGGCGGCCTGCGTCACCGGTGTTGAAAAGCTGTGCGAACAGGGGGCTGTCAAAGACGCTGGCGGCCATGGGTTACCTCGGGATAATGTCGTCAATGATCCGCGCCAGACCGGCGGGATCGGTAAAGAAGGGTGAATGCCCGCAGGCCATCTCATGAACATCCGCGCTTGGCCAGTCTTTCGTCATCGTGACCTGATAGGCGGGCGGGATGGTGCGGTCGTCCATACAGCGGATATAGCTGCGCGGCATGGCGTCCGCACGGGCAGTATCTGGCAGAGGCTTAATCGTCGGGGCCACGGCCTGCGCACAGAGGCGTGGTGCGGCAAAACCTGCGACATCCGGCGGGCAGTCGTGATAGAACAGCGCCTCTGTCATTGCGGGATCAAGGGTAAAGCTTTTGCCGTCGGGGGCGAGGCGCACAGCGGGCATCAGCGGTTGTGACGGGGCCTGTTTGCGCATCTCGGCCAGCGACAGACCCGCCGCAGGGACGTAGGCACATAGATAGATCAGCCGCGTCATGGCGCTTGGATTTTTCTGTGCCGCCGCCCCGATGGCAAAACCGCCCATCGAATGACCCACCACCACCGTATCGGGGGTAGAGGCCGCAAGCACCGCATCGGCATAGCTGTCGAGCGTGACCGCGTTGACCGGCGTCGTGTCGTCGCCGTGGCTGGGCAGATCAATCGCACGGGGGCTGTGGCCCAATTCTTGCAACGCAGGGATCAGATGGCGCCAGCACCACGCGCCGTGGCACGAGCCATGGACCAAAAGGATGTCAGACATGGCCAACGCTCTGCAAAAACTCGGTCAGCAGCGCTGCATATTCCTGCGGGTGTTCGACGCAAGGCAGGTGGCCGGCCTTGCGGATGATCTTGAACTTGGATCCCGGGATCAGCTCGATGGTCTCGCGCACCAGATCAGGGGGGGTGGACCCGTCTTCGGAGCCCGCGATCCCCAGCACTGGCAGGCGCAGCGCCGCCGTGGGGGTGTAGAAATCCGTCCCCGAAATCGCGGCAGAGCAACCGGCATAGCCTTCGGCCGGTTGGCGTACGACCATATTGCGCCAAAGCTCAAGCTCGGGCGTGGCGCGGAAGGGGGCGGCGAACCAGCGTTCCATGATGGTGTCCGCCATCGGTTCGATCCCGCTTTCTTGCACTGCGCGCACACGGTCTGCCCACATGTCCTTGGTGCCGATCTTGGCGGCGGTATTGGACAGCACCATGGCGCGGATCAGGTCCAGCCGCTTGGTGGCGAGCCCTTGGGCGATCATTCCGCCAATGGACAGCCCGACAAAGACGCAGCCCTTTACGCCCAGATGATCCAGCAGTTTTTCCGTATCACCAATCAGCGCCCCCATCGCATAGGGCGCGGGCGGGCAGGACGACAGCCCATGCCCGCGTTTGTCAAAACGGATGATCCGCAGACCCTTGGGCAGCAGCGGCAGGATCGGGTCCCACAGACGCAGATCAGTCCCCAGTGAATTGGCAAAGACCACAGGTGCGCCATCCTCCGGGCCATCCACGCGGTAATGCAGGCGCACATCGCCAGTATCGAAAATCTTCATGTCAGAACCTCCTGTGGGGCGTCAGTCAAGCGTGGCAAGCGCCTGCGAGAAAATATCACTGTCTACATTCCCGCCCGAGATAGTGACGATCACATCATCGCCGTCGATCTCGTCTTGCCGGAACAGCGCGGCGGCAAGGGCCACAGCCCCGCCGGGTTCGGCAACAAGTTTCAGCCGGTTGAACGCATGGCCAATCGCCTGCAGCGCCTCTGCGTCGCTGACCACAAGGCCGGGGCCGCAAAGCCGGTTGAGGATTGGAAAGGTCAGATCGCCCGGTTGCGGCGTGACGATGGCGTCGCAGATCGACCCGCCAAGGGCGGCGTTGCGCGTGATCTCTCCTGCGGCGAGCGACCGCGCGGCATCGTCAAAGCCTTCGGGCTCGGCGGTGCGCGCACGCAGCCCCGGTGCTTCGGCTTCAAGCGCCAGCGCGATGCCAGAGGTCAGCCCCCCGCCACCACAGCAGGCAATTACATCGGCACGGGCGATCCCCGCTTCGGCGGCCTGCTGCGCGATTTCGAGCCCCGTTGTCCCCTGACCGGCGATCACCAGCGGGTCGTCAAAAGGCTTGATCAACGTGAGCCCACGTTCCTCCGCCATAGCCGCGCCGATGGCGTCGCGGTCCTCGGTCATGCGGTCATAAAGCACGACCTCGGCCCCAAGCGCGCGGGTGTTGGCGATCTTCAGACGGGGGGCGTCGGCGGGCATGATGATGACCGCAGGCACCCCGTGCAGCTTGGCCGCATAGGCAACACCTTGGGCGTGGTTGCCACTGGAAAAGGCGATGACCCCCTTGGCGCGCACGGAGGGCTCCAGTGCTGACACCGCCGACCAGCCGCCGCGAAATTTGAAGCTGCCGGTGTGTTGCAGGCACTCGGGCTTGACCCAAACGCGCCGCCCCGCGATGTCATCCAGAAACGGAGAGTTCAGCAAAGGCGTGCGCCGCACGTGCCCCTCCAGCCGCCGCGCTGCCGCGCGGATCATGTCGATATTCATTGCATCTTCCCGATCCATTCGTTCAAGGCCGCAACCGCCTCTGGTTCGTCCAGAAACGGAATATGCCCACGTCCCGGCACCCGCGCGACCACCATATCGGGGCGGCGGCGTTCCATCTCTTGCAAGGTTTCCTCGCTCAGCAGATTGGACGCCATGCCACGGATGCAGGCAATTGGCAGCCCGTCAAGCGCGTCAAAGAATGGCCACAGGTCGGGGGAGGGGGCAGAGAACGCCTTGGCCACCGCATCGCGCAGGTGCTTGTCATAAGTGATCTGCAAGCCGCTTTCGGTCTGGGTGTAATGCTTTTGCGCCTCTGCCATCCAACGACTGTCGGGCACGCCGTCAAATTCGGGAAACACACGCGGCATGGCGGCGGCGGCCTCGGCATGGGTCTTGGCGGCAGGGTTGCGGCCGATATAGCCCATGATGAAATCCAGCCCCTGCGGGTCAATATGCGGGCCAACGTCGTTAAAGGCGACGCCCAGCAACCTATCCTTGGCTCCCTTGGCCAGCCCCAATGCATTCAGCCCCCCGCGCGAGGTGCCAAGCACGGCGGCCTTGTCGATGCCAAGATGATCCAGCAGCTCCAGCGCATCACGACATTCAATAGGGGGGGAATAGTGTGACCAGTCAGGGTCGAAGTCAGAGCGCCCGCGCCCGCGATAGTCCATCTTGATCAGACGCACGCCCTTCAGATGGGGGGTGACATAGTCGAAATCCGCTGTGGTCCGGGTCAATCCTGCAAGACAGAGAATCGGCAGACCCGCCCCTTCGTCAGTGAAATAGAGCGATAGCCCGTCGGATGTGGTGAAATGAGCCATTATACGCCTGCCAGTTCTGGGATGCCGTTGAGGTCCTGCAGCACATGGGCCGGTTGCCACGGCAGCCGGTCCATCGGCTCTCCCGCGCGGTTGACCCAAGCGGTGGTAAAGCCAAAGCCTGTCGCCGCCGCCGCATCCCATCCGTTGGACGAGACGAACAACACCTCGGAGGTCGCGCAGGCAAAGCGCTGACCGACCAGTTCATAGACTTTCGTATGTGGCTTGAAGACGCCGACGCTTTCCACCGACAGCACCGCATCCAGCGTGTCACCCAGATTGGCGGAGGAAACCGCACCGTCCAGCATGGCTGGTGATCCGTTCGACAAGATCGCGGTATTCAACCCAGCTTCCTTCAGTGTTTTCAGCATCTTGGGCACTTCGGGGAAGGCCTGAAGCTCCCAGTAAAGCGCCAGCAGGCGTTCGCGCAGGGCGGGGTCGTTGTCGTGGCCGGTCTTGGCCAAAGCCCAGTCCAACCCGTTTTGGGTGACCTGCCAGAAATCATCGTGTGCACCGGTGACAGCGCGCAGCCAGGAATAGCCAAGCTGCTTTTGCCGCCAATGTTCGGCGACCTGCGGCCAGCTGTCTTTTATCGCTGCAAAATCCGGCTCTGACGCCGCTTGCCGTGCGGCTGCGGCCACATCGAACAAGGTGCCATATGCGTCGAACACGCATGTTGTAATCGCCATGATTTCCCCCCTGAATATTTCTTCCGCAAGACTGTCACGACCCGTCACGACAGAAAAGGCCGAAAAACTGGCCTCATGGGGGTTTACGACGGGACGCAGGCTTGAAACACTGCGCGCCGAACCCGGAGCACCCGCGCAGATACGCGGCCTCCTGTATTTTCCCTTTATGGATCGGAGCTTTCTATGACGCAGGTTAAATCCGGCGATACTGTTGCTATTCACTACACTGGTACCCTGCTTGACGGCAGCACCTTCGACAGCTCGGAAGGGCGCGAGCCTTTGGAGTTCACGGTCGGGTCCGGCCAGATCATCCCCGGCCTCGACAGCGCGATGCCCGGCATGGAAGTCGGCGACAAGAAAGTCGTCAAGATCGGCAGCGCAGAGGCCTACGGCGATGTGAACCCCGAGATGCGTCAGGCCGTGCCACGCGAAGGCATCCCTGCGGATATCCCGCTGGAAATCGGCACGCAGCTGCAGATGCAAACCCCGGACGGGCAGGCGATGCCGGTGATGGTTGTCGAGGTTGACGACGCCACTGTGACCCTTGACGCCAACCACCCGCTGGCGGGCAAAGACCTGCAGTTCGACATCGAACTGGTAAAAATCGCCTGAACTACGCCCATACAGTCCGGCGCTTTTGATCGCGCCGGACTGTCTTGTCCTAAGAAACCGCTCGAAACCTCGCGCGCCGCGAAGTAAGCAGCGGTTATGGACAGTCAAAACACCTTCGACATTTTTATCGTGGCCACCCCCGGTCTGGAAGACATGCTTCTCGCCGAGGTGACAGAGAAAGGCTTTGCCAATCCTGTGGCCTCGCCCGGCGGGATCACGGTGCAGGGCGGCTGGCCCGAGGTCTGGCGCGCGAACCTGCACCTGCGCGGTGCCTCGCGCGTGCTGGCGCGGATCGGGTCCTTCATGGCGTTCCATCTGGCGCAGCTGGACAAGCGCGCGCGCAAGTTCCCCTGGGGCGATGTGCTGCGAGCCGATGTGCCGCTACGGGTGCAGGTGACCACGAAAGCCTCTAAAATCTATCACGCCGGTGCCGCGACGCAGCGGATTGAAACCGCCTTGCGCGAAAGTCTCGGGGTTACGATCTCGCCCGAGGCGGCTCTCGTGCTCAAGGTCCGGATCGACGACAATGTGGTGACCATCAGCCTCGATACCTCGGGCGATGCGCTGCACAAACGCGGCCACAAGGAAGCCGTGGGCAAAGCGCCGATGCGCGAAAACCTGGCCTATCTGATGCTGCGTCAGGCGGGGTACACGGGCACCGAGACGGTGGTCGATCCCATGTGCGGTTCAGGGACCTTCGTAATCGAGGCGGCCGAGATCGCCATGGGCCTCAACCCCGGCCGCTCGCGCCATTTCGCTTTCGAAGACCTCGCGAGCTTTGACGCTGCCCAATGGGCCGCCATGCGCGACACCCCCACCACATCCACGCCGCTGCGTTTCTATGGTTCTGACCGTGACGCGGGTGCCGTCCGGATGAGCCGTATGAATGCCGAACGGGCAGGGGTGGCCGATGCCGTGACCTTCGAAAACCACGCCGCGGGCGAGCTGACCCCGCCCGATGCCCCCCCCGGCCTCGTCATGGTGAACCCACCCTACGGTGGGCGCATCGGCAACAAGAAACTGCTTTATCCGCTTTATGGTACGCTCGGCCAAACGCTGCTGACCCGCTTTAAAGGCTGGCGCGTTGGCCTCGTCACGTCCGAGCCGCCCTTGGCCAAAGCCACGGGCCTGCCGTGGAAACCCCAAGGCCCTGCGATCGCCCATGGCGGCATGAAGGTCTGGCTCTACCAAACCCCGCCCCTGCGCTAAACGCGACGCCCTATTTCCAAATGGTCTGAAATCCCGGGGTCCGGGGCAGAGCCCCGTAAATAGAACTTTGTGGCAGCGCCCCGGTCCGCCAGTACCGTCAAAGATGCTCGGCTTGCGGCATCCCCAGCACATGGAACCCGCCGTCGACGCGGATGATCTCGCCCGTTGTACAAGCCCCGGCATCCGAGGCCAGATAGACCGCGGTCCCGCCAACCGCTTCCAACGTCGCATTGGCGCGCATGGGGGCGTTTGTGTCGGTGTGCTTATAGGTCTTGCGCGCCCCGCCAATCGCGGCACCGGCAAGCGTTTTCATCGGGCCGGGGCTGATCGCGTTGACGCGGATGCCTTCGGGGCCCAGATCATTCGCCAGATAGCGCGTGGCGCTTTCCAGTGCGGCCTTTGCCACGCCCATGACGTTGTAGTTGGGCGTCACGCGGTTGGATCCCATATAGGTCAGCGTCAGCAGGGTGCCGCCATTCTCGACCATCAGCGGGTGCGCACGGCGGGCGATCTCGATGAAGGAGTAGGCTGAGATATCCATGGAGTTCTTGAAGTTCGCGCGACTGGTGTTCAGGAAGCGGCCAGTCAGCTCGGACTTGTCGGAAAAGGCGATGGCGTGGACGACGAAATCGATCGTTGGCCAACGCGCGCCCAATTGGTCAAACGCGGCATCAAGCGAGGCGTCGTCGGTGACATCGACATCGACCATGAAGTCCGACGCTACACTCTGCGCCAGAGGTTCGAGACGCTTCCCAAAGGCCTCGCCCTGATAGGTGAACGCCAGTTCCGCACCGGCTTCGGCCATCGCCTTGGCAATGCCCCAAGCGATGGAGCGTTCGTTCGCGACACCCATGATCAGGCCGCGTTTTCCTTTAAGCATGTCTGACATCTGCTGCCCTTACTCTTGGAATTTGGAAAGGATCATCGATCCGTTGGTGCCGCCGAACCCGAAGGAGTTGGTCATCACCGAATCTAGGCCGGCATTGTCCACACGCTCCAGCGCGATTTCGGACGGGTCCAGTTTCGGGTCCAGATCAACGACGTTGATGGACTTGGCGATAAAGTCATTCTTGAGCATCAGCAGGCAGAAGATCGCCTCGAGCGCGCCGGCGGCGCCTTGGGCGTGGCCGGTCATCGACTTGGTCGAGCTGACGGGGGGCGTGCTGCCTTGGCCAAAGACGCGACGGACCGCTTCGATCTCGCCCACGTCGCCGACAGGTGTGGAGGTGCCGTGCGCGTTGATATAGCCGACCTTGCGGCCCTCGGGCAGGGTTTCCAGTGCCAAGCGCATGGCGCGTTCGCCGCCCTCGCCGGACGGGGCCACCATGTCATGACCATCGGATGTCGCCGCATAGCCGGTGACTTCGGCATAGATCGTGGCACCGCGCGCCTTGGCGTGCTCAAGCTCTTCGAGCACCAGCATACCGCCGCCGCCCGAGATGACGAACCCGTCGCGGTTGGCGTCAAAGGCGCGGCTCGCGGTTTCGGGGGCGTCGTTATATTTGCTGCTCATCGCGCCCATGGCGTCGAACAGGCAGGACAGCGTCCAGTCAAGCTCTTCGCCGCCGCCAGCGAACATCACGTCCTGTTTTCCCAGCATGATCTGTTCCGCCGCGTTGCCGATGCAATGCAGCGAGGTAGAGCAGGCCGAGGTGATGGAATAGTTGATGCCCTTGATCTTGAAGGCGGTGGACAGGTTCGCGCTGACGGTGGAGGACATGCATTTCGGCACGGCAAACGGTCCGATCCGCTTGGTCGCGCCGGTGTCGCGTACCACGTTATGTGCGGTGAACAGCGCTGATGTCGACGGCCCGCCAGAGCCCGCCACAAGGCCGGTGCGCGGGTTGCTGATCTGGTCTTCGCTCAGGCCCGCATCCGCGATGGCTTGCTGCATGGCGATATAGGCATAAGCCGCACCGCCGCCCATGAAACGCAGCGCGCGTTTGTCGATGTGGTCGGCCACATCAATCTTGAGCGTCCCTGCAACGCGGCTGCGAAAGCCGTGCTCTGTCATTTCGGGGCTGGCGACGATGCCGCTGGTCCCGTCTTTCAGCGATGCCAGAACTTCTTCTGCATTGTTTCCGATGGACGAGACAATTCCCAATCCTGTGACGACGACGCGGCGCATGGGCTGCACTCCCTTAATCTGTGTGGGGCGGGTGCCCTCTTGATGCTGCGCGGCCCGCACGCTTGTCGCGGGGCCGCACGTTCGTTACCCGTTTGCCGCCTATGGGGCGACAAATCAAGTCATCAGTCTGTCTGGATGATCAGCAAGGTGATCCGAGCGATGATCTGACGGGTGGGCTTAGCTCTCGCTTAGCGCGACCTTCATGTCCTTGACCTGATAGATCACTTCGCCGTCGGCTTCGACGATGCCATCGGCAACGCCCATGGTCAGGCGGCGGGTCTGGATCGCTTTGGTAAAGTCGATCTTGTAGGTCAGCATCTTGCGGTCAGGGCGTACCATGCCGGTCAGCTTCACTTCGCCCACGCCAAGCGCATAGCCGCGCCCCTGCCAGCCGCGCCAGCCCAGGTTAAAGCCGGTCAGCTGCCACAGACCATCCAGGCCAAGGCAGCCGGGCATGATCGGGTTGCCGGGGAAGTGGCAGTCAAAGAACCACAGGTCCGGCGTGATGTCGAATTCCGCCGTGATGTGGCCTTTGCCATGGGCACCGCCATCGGCGGAGACGTCTGTGATCCGGTCCATCATCAGCATCGGCGGGGCGGGCAGCTGCGCATTGCCTTCGCCGAAAAGCTCGCCACGGGCGCATTTGAGCAGGGCTTCTTTGTCAAAGCTGGTGGGGTAGTCGGCCATATTATCGCGGCTCCTGAGGGCTGAATTTCAAATCCCGGCAGGTTTAGCATTGCGCGCCGCAGGCCCGCAAGGGCGCAGGCACACCGCATTTACGCGACGGCGAAAGGCGGCGCTGGCAAGAGTTTCCGGATTTCCGTTTGAAAACCGCCCCCATTGCCCCTTATATATAGCGCATGAGAGGTACTTATAGCCAATGACCCAAACAACACAGCAGATCAGTTCTGAGTGGCTTGCCAAGGCGGGCCTGCGCCCCACGCGGCAGCGCATGACGCTGGCGCATCTGTTGGTGGGCGACGGTCAGCACCGCCATGTCACCGCCGAAAGCCTGTTTGACGCGGCCAAGGGGCAGGGCGATGCCGTGTCGCTGGCAACCGTCTACAACACCCTGCGCGCCTTTTGCGACGCGGGGCTGATGCAGGAAGTCACGGTTGACGGGTCCAAAAGCTATTTCGATACCAACACCCATGATCACCCCCACTTTTTCTGGGAGGATGAGGCACGCCTGTCCGATGCGCCCTCTGACCAATTGGTGATCGCGCAACTGCCCGACGCCCCCGAAGGGGCCGAGATCGCCTCGGTCGATGTGGTGATCCGTCTGCGCCGCAAGGGCTAGGGTCGTTCGGTCTGGGGCACGGTTTTTACCGGTCCCGTGCGTTCAGAACCACTGCCCCGGTTCCATCAACCCCAGATCCAGCAGTTGGCGAGAATGCCATTCAAACGGCGCGGAGTTGTGCCATTTGAAGCTGGCGATACTATCCCTGCTGCCCGGGTTGGACTTGAGCGCCTTGGCCGTGCGGAAAGAACAGATCGACGCCGTGATATTGTGGTGCCACGGGCAGGCGTAGGTGTTGTATTCTTCATCCGTGAAGGTGTGATCGTCCCGCATCCGCAAGCCGGGCTTGGCGCGGAACAGCGAGATACGGTCGATCTTGCGCCGCGCGGCGGGCACATGTTCCTCGAACCGCCAACGCAATCCGCCAAAGAAATCAAGCTGCCGTTCCTTGGGATGGTTGTCCGGCGTGCCGTCAGGCCGCGCCAGCGCGTAATAGCCGGACCGGTCCAGAAAGGCGTTGTCCAGCGATACCGCGTTCGGGGCGGCACCTAGATCATCTGCATAAAGATCAACGACATAGGTGAGCATTGCGTCGCGGCGCTCTTCCGTGTGAAAGGCCAGCAACTCCCCCACGGTGCGCGTCTCGCAGAAAGGGTAGAACAGATATTCGGCGTTGTAGCAGGTATAAAGCCATTGCCCCGGTGCGGCCTCGATCACGGCGTTTACGGCATTTTCCAGCGCGCCCTCGCGGTCCATGTCGTAGTCCACGCGCAGCACGCCTTTGCTTTCGGCGACATCACGGGCCAGCGCGAAGCTGGCGGGCATAAAGGCGACAACGGTGGCAAAGCCAAGCTGCTGGTGGTGGCGCAGCGTCGTCTCGATCTCTATCGCGTCCTCGACCATGATGAGGGCAATAGGCCCCTTGCTCAGCACCGCTTTGCTGTCACTGATAAAATGGTCAAGACTGCGGTACTGCATGACACCCCGGCTCTATTTGTACTGTGCCCTAAATCTGTCAAATCGGGACGCATTGCAAGAGAACGCTGGCGCTGTTAGACCGCGCTTTTGCACCTTTGATCAACGGACCCTGCCATGACCGCGCCAAAAAAGCTGTTCATCAAGACCTACGGCTGCCAGATGAATGTCTACGACAGTGAACGTATGGCCGAGTCTCTGGGCGATAACTACGTCGAGACAAAGACCGCAGCTGACGCCGATATGATCCTGCTGAACACCTGTCACATCCGTGAAAAGGCAGCAGAAAAAGTCTATTCCGAACTGGGCCGCCTAAAGCCTCTTAAGGAACTGAACCCCGATCTGAAGATTGGCGTCGCAGGCTGCGTGGCGCAGGCCGAAGGGGCAGAGATCATGCGCCGTCAGCCGGCCGTCGATCTGGTCGTGGGGCCGCAATCCTATCACCGCCTTCCCGCGATGGAGGCGCGCGTGCGCTCTGGCAAAACCGCGCTTGATACGGATTTCCCCGAAGAAGATAAATTCGAAAAGCTGAAAGGCCGCGGCAAAGCGACGCGTGCGCCTTCTGCGTTTCTGACCGTGCAGGAAGGCTGCGACAAATTCTGCGCCTTCTGCGTGGTGCCCTATACCCGCGGGGCCGAAGTCTCGCGCCCCGCGACTCGCGTGCTGACCGAAGCGCGCGAACTGGTAGAACGCGGCGTGCGCGAAGTCACCCTGCTGGGTCAGAACGTCAACGCCTATCACGGCGTGGGGGAAGAGGGGGCGGATTACACGCTTGCCCGCCTGATCAAGGAGTTGGCCAAGATCGACGGGCTGGAGCGTATCCGCTACACCACCAGCCACCCCAACGATATGGACGATGCGCTGATCGCCGCCCATGGCGAGATCGACAAGCTGATGCCCTATCTGCACCTGCCCGTGCAATCCGGCTCGGACCGTATCCTCAAGCGGATGAACCGCAGCCACACCGCCGAAAGCTATCTGCGGCTGATCGAACGCATCCGCGCCGCGCGCCCCGATATCGTGATGTCGGGCGATTTCATCGTCGGCTTCCCCGAAGAAACCGACGCAGACTTCGAAGCCACGATGGCGCTCGTCCGCGAGGTGAAATACGGCTACGCCTATTCGTTCAAATACTCGACCCGTCCCGGCACCCCCGCCGCCGAACGCCCGCAGGTAGAGGCCGCCATAGCCGACGAACGCCTCCAGCGCTTGCAAGGGCTGATCACCGGTCAACAGCGCGAGATCCAGAACAGCATGGTGGGGCGCGATGTTTCTGTTCTTGTCGAAAAAACGGGCCGCGAGGCGGGGCAGATGGTGGGGAAATCCGAATACCTCCACTCTGTGCATATCGACGAGGCGCAGGCCGAAATTGGCGACGTTGTCCGCGTCAGAATCGTTGATGCCAAAACCAATTCGCTGACGGCGCGTCAGATTTAGGTGTCACCGGTCGCGATTTGCCCGCAATGATTGTAGACCAAAACGACTGCAATGGCCGGAAAATGGCGTAAGTGTGGCAGTAATATAGTAAATATGGCCGCATTCGCGCTTCACAGAAGCGCGTTTACCTCTTAATCTCACAACATATAGCGGACGACCGTGGTGCCTGGGGTATCTGTGGGTCTTCTGGCTGGGGGACAGTAAGAAAAGGACGAGGGCTGTGTTTAATACAATTTCCAAGGGGCTACGGCTGTTTGCGGGCACGATGATTGCCGCAACATTCGTGCTTCAGGCATCTGCTGCCGATGCACAAACAAGATCTCAACAGGGCCGCGACAAGGGCCAGTATATTCCAACGATCTGGGTTGACCCCGATGGGTGTGAACATTGGGTCATGGATGACGGTGCCGAAGGCTATATGACACCGCATGTCACCCGTCAGGGTATTCCGGTCTGCCGCCGGGGTAACGTCTGCGGCGTGATGAATACGGACCAGTTTTTCAACACCGACAGCTACCGTGTGCACCCGCAGGGCCGCGCCCGTCTGGCTGAATTCTTCAAGACCACGGGTGCCGTGTCCTATATCATCAGCGGGCACACAGACAGCCGCGCGTCGGATGCCTATAACATGAAGCTGTCGCTGAACCGTGCCAATGCGGTTGCCAGCATCGCCCAGCAATCGGGGGCCCGCATCGCGGATGTCCGTGGCTATGGCGAACGGATGCCAGCGGCGTCCAATGGCACAGCGGGCGGTATGGCCAAGAACCGCCGCGTCGAAATCATCTGCATTCGCTAAGGGGACAGTAACGTGATGAAAGCTAAGATTATGATGGTCACCGCCTGCGCCCTGACACTGGGTGCCTGCGCTGACTACGAAGGCCGGGGCTATCCCGCCGATAAAACCGTCGACCGTGGCTTTGACAAAAAGCACCTGAGCCAGCTTCAGGCCGGCATCTGGGTCGATCCCAACGGCTGCGACCACTGGATCATCGACGACGGCGTCGAAGGCTACCTGAGCCAGCGACTGGACAAATACGGCAAGCCGGTCTGCTCTGGCGTGGCCCAGCCCACATATACGGCGGGCGACTTCAAAGGCGGCTCGCGCGTCCGAGATCCCAACTGATCTTGCGACCACTCCTGCACATAGGATCGGGCCGGCGCGTTTTACGCTCCGGCCCTTTTTTGTCGGCCCAAAGGGGTACATAGTTTGAATATGGGACCCATATTAATTTAAAGACACCTCCAATTAGGAAAACGCTTTGCCATCTAGTGACACAATGACGCCTCCCGCTTCTCACGCGCAGCAGCTCGAATTTCCGGACAACCGGCTTCTGATCGATCTCTGCGGCCCCTATGACGCCAACCTGACCGCCGTAGAGACGGCGCTTGAGGTCCAGATCGTGCGTCGGGGCAACCATCTGTCGGTGATGGGAGAGGAAGACGCGACCAGCCGCGCGGCCTCAGTGCTCGAAGGGCTTTACGCCCGTCTGGAAGGCGGACGCAGTGTGGAGCCCGCCGATGTTACCAGTTTGCTACGCATGGGCGATTCAGCGGCTGGGACGGGGGTGCGCCCGGGCGACCAGATCGAGATGCCGAATTTGGGCGGCGTCGAAATTCAGACCCGCAAGAAACGCGTCGAACCCCGCACCCCTGCGCAGAAAGCCTATGTGCAATCACTGTTCGACAACGAACTGGCCTTCGGCATCGGCCCT
This sequence comes from Sulfitobacter sp. UBA1132, assembly GCF_002311545.1. Lineage (NCBI taxonomy): Bacteria > Pseudomonadati > Pseudomonadota > Alphaproteobacteria > Rhodobacterales > Roseobacteraceae > Sulfitobacter > Sulfitobacter sp. UBA1132. The sequence continues at coordinate 32,604 of NZ_DCAN01000019.1, forward strand.
GCCGGTACGGGTAAAACCTATCTTGCGGTGGCCGTCGGCGTGTCGATGTTCATCGGGGGCCACGTGGACCGTATCATCCTGTCGCGTCCTGCCGTTGAGGCGGGGGAGAAACTGGGCTACCTGCCGGGTGACATGAAGGACAAGGTCGATCCCTACATGCAGCCCCTTTATGACGCGCTGAACGATTTCTTGCCCGGTAAACAACTGGCCAAACTGATCGAAGAGAAAAAGATCGAGATCGCGCCGCTCGCCTTCATGCGCGGGCGGACCCTGTCCAACGCCTTTGTTGTGCTGGACGAAGCGCAGAACGCGACCTCGATGCAGATGAAGATGTTCCTGACCCGTCTGGGCGAAGGCTCGCGGATGGTGATCACCGGTGACCGGACCCAGATCGACTTGCCACGCGGCGTGCCATCGGGTTTGCAAGACGCGGAACGGCTGCTCAAGACGATCCCCAAGATCAGCTTTAACTACTTCACCTCGAAAGACGTGGTGCGCCACCCGCTCGTGGCCGCGATCATCGAAGCCTATGAAGCAGATGCAGGCCACGCGTGATGCCCGGCTGCTTCATTTTGCCAGATAAACTCCGGGGGGCCGGGGGCTGGCCCCCGGTGGGGCGCTGATGCAGGCGCTCGACGTGATAGAGGAAGACCCCCGTTGGGCCGGTCTGGACCTTGATACCCTATGCCCCCGCGCGATGCGCGCCACTTTGGCGCATCTGTCGCTGGATGCCGACACCGCCGAGGTGACGGTGCTGGCCTGCGACGATGCACATATCGCCACGTTGAACGCAGATTTCCGCGACAAGCCCACGCCGACGAATGTGCTCAGCTGGCCCGCCGACGAACGCGGAGCCGCGCGCGACGGCGAACTTCCGCTGCCGGTCACGCCGGGGTTCGACAATATGCTGGAACTGGGCGACATCGCGATTTCATATGACACCTGCCACGCCGAGGCAGAGGCCGCAGGCCGCCCGATGGCCGATCACGTGACCCATTTGATCGTGCACGGGCTGCTTCACCTGTTGGGGTATGACCACGAACGGGACGGGGATGCGACCCTGATGGAACGGTTAGAGGTAGAAATACTTGGCAAATTGGGGTTGGATGACCCATATAGAGACGACGCAGTGCAACCGCCTGCCTAAACACATAAAGACAGGACCCGATGGGCGACACAGACGGATCATCTGAGGCGGCGCAGAGCGCGCAGTTGGAAGACATCATACCGGCCTCCGAGGCCGAAGAAACCGAAGACACCCCGAAATCCGGTGGCTTCTTTTCCCGGGTCATGGGCGCACTTAGCGCGTCGGACAACGAGGAAGAGGAGGAGATCACCGCGGCACAGACTGACAGGCTGTCGACCCGCGGCATGATGAACCTGCGCCGGATGCGGGTGGATGATGTGGCGGTGCCCAAGGCGGATATCACCGCCGTGCCGGTGACCTCGACGCTGGATGAGCTGGTCGGCGTGTTCAAGGACAGCGGTCTGACGCGCCTGCCGGTGTATGACGGCACGCTCGATACCCCCGTTGGCATGGCCCACCTCAAGGATCTGGCTCTGACCCACGGATTTAATGGCCGAAACACCGAATTTGACCTTCAGGCGATGCTGCGTCCCTTGCTGTTCGTGCCGCCGTCCATGACCATTGGCGTCTTGCTGACCAAGATGCAGGCCGAACGGCGCCATATGGCGCTGGTTATTGACGAATACGGCGGCGTCGACGGGCTGGTCACGATCGAGGATCTGATCGAACAGGTCATCGGCGAGATCGAAGACGAACACGACGTGGACGAAGGCAAATATTGGACGGTCGAAAAGCCCGGCTGCTACCTTGCGCTGGCCAAGACGCCTCTGGATGATTTCGAGGCCGAGATTGGCCATTCGCTGACCGACCACGATGATGTCGACGAAGAAGAGATCGACACCCTCGGCGGGTTGGTCTTCATGCTGTCGGGACGGGTGCCGGCACGTGGCGAAGTGGTCGTGCATCCCGATGGCCCCGAGTTCGAGGTGATCGACGCCGATCCGCGCCGGATCAAGCGTTTGCGCGTGCGTATGGCCGGATCTCACTGATGACTTTGCGTAGTGCCGCTTGGATGCGGTTCGGGGCCGCGGTGCTTGCGGGCGTTGTCGCCGCCTTTGGGCAGGCGCCGTATGACCTGCCGCTGGTCTTGCTGGCTGCACTTGCGGCTGTTCTGTTGATCTACCGCTTTGCTGCGACGCCTCGGCAGGCCGCAGCGCTCGGCTGGGGCTTTGGCTTTGGCTATTTCTTGCATGGATGGTCTTGGCTGATATCGCCCTTCATGGTCGACCCTGAACGCTATGCCTGGATGGCACCTTTTGCTGTGGCGGGGCTGACGGGCGGTTTGGCCTTGTATTGGGCTTTGGCGTTCTACGTGTCCCGCCGGTTGTCGGCACAGGTCAGGCCGCTGATCTTCGTCCTGCCCGCCGCCGAAATGCTGCGCGGTTATCTGTTCACCGGCTTCCCGTGGGGGATGTTCTCTCAGTCTTTGGTCAACCATTGGCCCGGGCAGGGGCTTGCGCTGGTGGGGCCCTACGGCATGACCCTTGCCTTTGTCGCGCTGGCTGTGGCGATGGTGCAGCGCGCGCGGGGCACATTGCTGCGGCAGGGCGCTGTCTGGGGCGCGCGGGTCTTGGGCGTGGCGGCGTTGACGGTGCCCTTTGGAGGGCGCGACGCTCCGGTTACCGACCATATGATCCGTATGGTGCAGCCGAACGCGGCGCAGAAAGACAAATGGGACCCCGTCAAAATCCCCGAATTCTTTGATCGCCAGTTGGCGCTGACAGCTGCGCCGTCTGCGCAGGGGGATGCGGCGCCTGATCTGATCCTCTGGTCCGAAACCGCCATCGCATGGCCGCTTGATTTGGCCCATGGCGCGCTGACCTATATCAGCGAAGCCGCCGCCGGTACGCCTGTGGTGCTGGGGGTGCAGCGGCGTGACGACATGGCCTATTACAATTCGGCCGTGGTGCTGGGGCCAGACGCCGAGGTTGTGCAGACCTATGACAAGCACCACCTCGTGCCCTTTGGCGAATATATCCCTTTTGGCGATCTGTTGGGCCGTATCGGTCTGCGCGGCATGGCGGCGCAGTTTGGCAGCGGGTTTTCCTCGGGTCCGGGGGCCGCGCTGATGGATCTGGGGCCCTTGGGCCAGGCGCTGCCCCTGATCTGCTACGAGGCCGTCTTTGCGCGGGACGTTAACGCCGCACCTGCGCGGCCTGCGTTCTTGATGCAGCTCACGAATGATGCGTGGTTCGGCAAGGGGCAGGGGCCGTTGCAGCATCTGGCTCAGGCCCGGATGCGCGCGATAGAGCAAGGTCTGCCCATGGCACGCGTCGCCAACACGGGCGTTTCGGCGATGATTGACCCCTGGGGCCGCATCACAAAGAGTTTGGCCCTGAACGAGGCAGGCTTTCTGGATGCCCCTCTGCCCGCTCCACGCCCTGCGACACCCTATAGCAGATGGGGCGAATGGCCGTTTCTTTTCATCACTTTGGCGGGGTTTGCCCTTGTTATCCTGCGCCGACGACGCAACTTAAAGTTTGACCAAAGGGGCAGGCAAAGCTAAGCCCCGTTAATCGGCCACAACGGCTTCCTGACGTGGCTAAGAAATCTATTGGAGCACTAAATGTCCCGCAAAAACTACACGTTCACTTCGGAATCCGTTTCCGAGGGCCACCCGGATAAGGTCTGCGACCGGATTTCCGACGCCGTACTTGATGCCTTTCTGACCGAAGAACCCGAAGCGCGTGTCGCAGCGGAGACCTTTGCGACCACCAATCGCGTGGTCATCGGCGGCGAGGTTGGCCTGTCGAACAAGGACAAGCTGGATGAATACCTTGGCAAGATCGACGGCATCGCCCGCGCCTGCATCAAGGACATCGGCTACGAGCAGGATGAATTCCACCACGCCACCTGCGAGATCACCAACCTGCTGCACCCGCAGTCGGCACATATCGCGCAAGGCGTGGATGCGTCAGGCGACAAGGAAGAGGGCGCGGGCGATCAGGGCATCATGTTCGGTTTCGCAACCAACGAGACGCCAGAGCTGATGCCGGCGCCGATCCACTATGCCCATGCGATCCTGCGCCGTCTGGCCGAGGTGCGCAAAGACGGGACAGAGCCGACATTGCGCCCCGACGCCAAAAGCCAGCTTTCCGTGCGCTATGAAGACGGCAAGCCTGTTGGCGTGTCCTCGATCGTCTTGTCGACGCAGCACGCCGATGCAGGCCAGACCAGTGCCGACATCCGCGACATCGTCGAACCCTATATCACCCAGGTTCTGCCCGAAGGCTGGATCACCCCCGACACCGAATGGTGGGTGAACCCGACGGGGACCTTTGTCATCGGCGGCCCTGACGGCGACGCGGGCCTGACCGGGCGCAAGATCATTGTGGATACTTATGGCGGTGCGGCACCGCATGGGGGCGGCGCGTTCTCGGGGAAAGATCCGACGAAGGTTGACCGCTCTGCCGCCTATGTGGCGCGCTATCTGGCGAAAAACGTCGTGGCTGCCGGTCTGGCCGAAAAGTGTACGATCCAGCTGAGCTATGCCATCGGCGTGTCCAAGCCTCTGTCGATCTACTGCGATACCTATGGTGGCGACGCGGATGTCACGGATGCGGCGATTGAAAAGGCGATCCGCCAGATCATCGACCTGACACCGCGCGGCATCCGCGAGCATCTTCAGTTGAACCGCCCCATCTTTGAACGCACCGCGGCCTACGGCCACTTTGGTCGCGCACCCGAAGCGGATGGCGGCTTTAGCTGGGAAAAGACCGATCTGGTCGATGCGCTAAAAGCTGCGCTGTAAACACATGCGTCATGGCACAGGAAAGGGCAGCCCCAATGGGCTGCCCTTCTGCGTTGGTGGGGGCTGCTATAGATCCCCTAGACCGGGGCGTTTGCCGATAGAGACGTGGTCGATATCTTCGGTCCGGAACCCCTTGATCAGCGAGGGGATCATCGCAAAGACCAGCAGGAAGATGGGCAAGCCGACGACCGTGATCACCTGTTGCAAAGCGGTCAGCCCCAAATCGCCTGCAAGGATCAGCAGCATCGCGGCGACCAGCCCTTCGGACACACCCCAGAACACCCGCTGGCGGGTGGGGCCGGGTTCAGGCGAACCGGTGCACAGCATGTCGACAACCAGCGATGCGGAATCCGAGGATGTTGCAAAGAAGATCGCCACCACCAGTATGGCGATACCCTGCACAATATCGGCGAAAGGGAAGCTTTCGAAAAACGCGAACATGGCAAGCGGGACGGAATCAGCCACTGCGGCGCTCAGCGAACCGGCCTGCGCGCCAAGAGCCGTGCGCGCGGCGGTGCCGATGCCGTCAATCTCCATCGCTTGCCAGCCGAAGATCGAGAACCAGATCAACGTGAACAGCGACGGCCCCAGCAGCACGCCAAAGACGAACTCCCGTATCGTGCGTCCCCGCGAAATCCGCGCGACGAAAAGCCCGATGAAGGGCGACCACGTGACCGTCCAGGCCCAGTAGAACACCGTCCAGCTGCCCTGCCAGCCCCAATCCCCATTCGAGGGGTTGGTATCGGCAAGCATATCATTCCAGAAGGCGAGCCGTGGCAGGTTGCTTAGGTACAGGCCAAAGGTCTCGACCATGCCGCGCAGCAGGAACAGGGTCGATCCGGTCACCAGCACAAAGACCATCAACGCCACGGCCATGCCGATATTGAGGTTGGACAGCAGCTTCACCCCCTTGTCGAGCCCCGCCACGATAGACACCACGGCTACGGCTGTCAGCGCGATCAGGATGCCGACCTGAAGCGGCACGCCGTCGTCCCACCCAAATAGCGCCGACAGACCCGCTGCGATCTGCGATGACCCCAACCCAAGCGAGACCGCGACGCCGAACAGCGTGCCGAGGATCGACGCAATGTCGATCGCCTTGCCCCAAGGGCCGTGGATGCGCTCTTTCAACAGCGGGTAAAAGACCGAACTGACCCGCACGGGCAGATCATAGCGGTTGATGAAATAGGCAAAGGCAAGACCGGGCAGCGCGAAGATCGTCCAGGTGTGCAGCGCAAGGTGGTATGTGGCGATAGAGATGGCGTCTTGTGCGGCCTGTTCCGTAAAAGGTTCAACGCCGGGCAGGGGCGGGTCCGAAAAATGGCTGATCGGCTCTGCCACGCCCCAGAACATCAGCACGGTGCCGATGCCGCCCGCGAATAGCATGGTGAACCACGACAGGTTTGTATAGTCGGGGCGGCTGTCGCGCGGGCCAAGGCGGATATGGCCGTGACGGCTCATCGCGGCCCAGATCAGAAAGCCCAGCCAGACGTTGACGCCAAGAATAAAGAACCACCCCAGATGTGATACGATCCAAGCGCGGCCTGTAGCGAACGCATCCCCGATAGGTTCAGGGGCAAGGACAAGAGCCAGTACAAATAGGGCGGTACACAGGGCGGAAACAAAGAATATCGTGGGATCCGTTCGTAGTCCTAGTCGGCTTGCCAGTTCCCGCATTCGCATGTCCTCCGCTGCATTATTATCGGTTCTTGGTCAGGTAGAACCCTGTAGCTCAACGTAAAGTCTTCGTGATCGTTCCGGGTTTGCTGCGCCTCAAAGGGGCGGCACCGCCGTTGCGCATGGGGCGCGTTGGCTTTTGCGGCGCAGGATTACGCGAAATGTTGCGCCCGTCCCCCGCGCAGGCTAAAGCCAGCGCCATGACACATCCTGAACGCCCCCGCCGCAATTTCTACGGTCGCCTTAAAGGCAAATCGCTTAAGCAAAGCCAGAAAGGCTATATCGAAGAGGATCTAGAGGCGCTGTCGCCCGGTCCTGTCGATTGGGACGCGAACCCCGACCGTACACCACTAGACCTGCCGACGCTGTTTGGCGGCAAGCCCGTCTGGCTTGAAGTCGGCTTTGGCGGCGGCGAACATATGGTGCATCAGGCGGCGCAAAACCCTGACGTAGGCATCATCGGCTGCGAACCTTACATCAACGGGGTCGCGATGCTGTTGGGCAAGATCCGCCGCGCGGGTGTCGATAACGTGGCGATCCACCCCGGCGATGCACGCGATATCTTTGACGTGCTGCCAGAGGCGTCGATTGACCGCGCTTTCCTGCTGTACCCTGATCCGTGGCCGAAAACGCGCCACCACCGTCGTCGCTTTGTGACGCCGGAACATCTTGAGCCGCTGGCAAAGGTGCTCAAGCCCGGCGCGATCTTTCGCGTTGCCACGGACATCGAAGACTATGTGCGCCAGACGCTTGAGCAGGTGCCACGCCACGGGTTCGAATGGCTGGCGGAACGCCCCGGCGACTGGAAAGAGCCGTGGGGCGACTGGATTTCTACCCGCTACGAACAAAAAGCCCTGCGCGAGGGGCGCGTGCCGCACTACCTGACTTTCCGCAAGACCTGAGCGGGCGGGCGCGGGCCAAGAACGCTGGCAATGGACGGGGCGGGATCGCTGGTTTAAGACGGGCTTTCAGGAAGTTTTTTTGAGGGTTATCCATGTCCAGCCACGCCACGCCCGTCCCGATGACCTCTACCGCTTGCGGCCCGCTGTCCGGCGTGGCCGAGGTGCCGGGGGACAAGTCGATCTCGCACCGGTCCTTGATTTTGGGCGCGATGTGCATTGGCGAAACCACCATCAGCGGATTGCTTGAAGGCGACGACGTGCTGGACACGGCCAAGGCGATGCAGGCCTTTGGCGCGGAAGTCACCAATATGGGCGGCGGCAACTGGTCTGTGCGCGGTGTGGGCGTGGGCGGTTTCGCAGAACCGGACGGGGTGATCGATTGCGGAAACTCGGGCACAGGGGTGCGCTTGATCATGGGGTCAATGGCGACCTCCCCCATCACCGCGACATTCACCGGCGACGCCAGCCTGAACGGCCGCCCCATGGCGCGGGTCACCGATCCGTTGGCCTTGTTCGGCACGCAATCTGTCGGGCGCAAGGGCGGACGCTTGCCCATGACCATCGTGGGGGCGGCTGACCCGGTGCCCGTGCGCTACACCGTGCCAGTGCCGTCCGCACAGGTGAAATCCGCCGTCTTGCTGGCAGGGCTGAACGCCCCCGGCAAGACCGTCGTGATCGAGGCCGAGGCCACGCGCGACCATACAGAGCGGATGTTGGCGGGCTTCGGTGCCGAGATCTCGGTGGAAGACACGGATGAGGGCCGTGTGATCACCCTGACCGGCCAGCCAGAGCTACAGGCCCAACATGTTGATGTGCCGCGCGATCCGTCCTCGGCTGCGTTTCCGGTCTGTGCCGCCTTGATCGTGCCGGGATCCGACGTGCTGGTGCCGGGGATCGGGCTGAATCCGACACGGGCAGGGCTGTTCACCACGCTGCGCGAGATGGGGGCCGATCTGACCTATGAGAATGAGCGGACGGAGGGCGGCGAGCCTGTCGCTGACCTGCGCGCCAAATTCTCGCCCGACCTCAAAGGGATCGAGGTGCCGCCGGCGCGTGCGGCGTCGATGATCGACGAATATCCGGTGCTTTCTGTCGTGGCCGCCTTTGCGCAGGGCCAGACCATGATGCGCGGCGTGAAAGAGCTGCGGGTCAAAGAAAGCGATCGGATCGACGCGATGGCCAAGGGGCTGCGCGCCAACGGGATCGAAGTGGACGAGGGCCCCGATTGGTGGGCGGTCACCGGACGGGGGCACGGGAACGTGCCGGGCGGTGCCACCTGCGCCAGCCAGCTGGACCACCGCATCGCGATGTCCTTTATGATCCTTGGCATGGCCGCAACCTCGCCTGTCAGTGTGGACGACGGGTCGCCGATCACCACGTCTTTCCCGATCTTCGAGCCGCTGATGAAACGCCTTGGCGCGGATGTGGCGCGGGGGGATGCGTGATGCTGGGCTTTACCGTTGCGATTGACGGGCCGGCTGCGGCGGGCAAGGGCACTGTCGGGCGCGCTGTTGCGGCGCATTTCGGTTTTGCGCATCTGGACACTGGCCTGCTGTATCGCGCCGTAGGGGCGAAAGTGCTGGAGGGCATGACCGCCGAAGAGGCCGCTTTGACCCTGCAAGCCGATGATCTTGAGAATGACCAACTGCGCACCAACGCCGTGGCAGAGGCCGCGAGCCGCGCGGCCGCGATCCCCGCTGTGCGGGCCGCCTTGGTCGATTTCCAGCGCAGCTTTGCCATGCGGGCAGGGGGCGCGGTGCTGGATGGGCGCGACATTGGCACGGTGATCTGCCCCGATGCGCCGGTCAAGCTGTTCATTACCGCCACGCCCGAGGTCCGTGCACAGCGCCGCTTTGCCGAGCTTAGCGCCAAGGGGGCCGAGGTCACGCTGGAAGGGGTGCTGGCCGATGTGCAGGCCCGCGATGCCCGCGACAGCACCCGCGCCGAGGCACCGCTGAAGCCAGCCGAGGATGCAGAGCTGATGGATACCTCGACCATGGATATCGAAACAGCCGTGGCCCGCGCCATCGAACTGGTGGCCGTACGTAGAGGTGACTAGACGCGGCGGAACGAATATCGGCGCCTGACGTTGGTCTGGGACGTGCCTGGCGATAGGCTGGGCACGATAGGAATAAACAAGAGGTGCTGACTATGAAGACCGCTCAAGACTATCTCGACGCTGCGAATGCCGTTGTCCCCAAGATGGACGCCAAGGACGCGATTGCGAAACATGCCGAAGGCAAGGGTGTCTTTATCGACGTGCGCGATTCCGGCGACATCGCCAAAAGCGGGACCATCAAGGGCGCGCATCGTGTGCCGCGCGGCATGATCGAATTCCGCGCCGACCCGAACAAGGAAGAGATGTATAACCCGATCTTCGAAAAAGACGCCGAGATTTACCTGATCTGCGGCGCAGGCGGTCAGGCCGCGCTGTCAGGTAAGACGCTGCACGACATGGGCTATACCAATGTCACCAACATCGGCGGTTTCCCCGGCTGGAAAGACGCGGGCGGCCCTACCGAAAGCTGATACCACATTGCGCGGATGACGGAATGGACAAGGGCAGGCTACGGTCTGCCCTTTTTGCTGACATCGCCCTGTATGAAGCTGTATGAACAGGGGTTCACCCGTGCCGGCCCTTGCCTTTGCCCCGAAACAGGGCTATACGCGCGACTGTCTAAGGGGCGGATACACGTTTCGGGCGCGAGATATCAGGCAGGGTCGGTTTCATCCGGCCCTCTTTGTTTTGCGGATCGAATCCCATCGCGGATGACAATTTTAACCACAGACCGGCGGAGACAACCGCGCGGCCAGAAACCAAATGCTAAAGGAAAATCAAGCTACATGGCTATGAACTCAATGGAAGACTTCGAAGCACTTTTGGAAGAAAGCTTTGAAATGGACACGCCCGAAGAGGGCTCTGTTGTCAAAGGCAAGGTTATCGCGATCGAAGCGGGCCAAGCTATTATCGACGTAGGCTACAAGATGGAAGGCCGCGTTGAACTGAAAGAATTTGCCGAGCCTGGCGAAGCACCCAAAGTGGAAGTCGGCGACGAAGTCGAAGTATTCCTGCGTCAGGTAGAAAACTCCCGTGGCGAAGCTGTCATCTCGCGCGAGATGGCCCGTCGCGAAGAAGCCTGGGACCGTCTGGAAAAAGCCTATGCCGCAGAAGAGCGCGTTGAAGGCGCGATCTTTGGCCGCGTTAAAGGTGGCTTTACCGTTGATCTGGGCGGCGCAGTTGCCTTCCTTCCCGGTTCCCAAGTTGACGTGCGCCCCGTGCGCGATGCCGGCCCTCTGATGGGTCTGAAGCAGCCGTTCCAAGTTCTGAAAATGGACCGTCGTCGTGGCAACATCGTTGTTTCGCGTCGTGCAATCCTTGAAGAATCCCGTGCCGAACAGCGTGCCGAAGTTATCGGCAACCTGACCGAAGGTCAGGAAGTTGACGGTGTGGTCAAGAACATCACCGAATACGGTGCCTTCGTTGATCTGGGCGGTGTTGACGGCCTGCTGCACGTCACAGACATGGCATGGCGTCGTGTGAACCACCCATCCGAGATCCTGTCGATCGGCGAAACCATCAAGGTTCAGGTCATCAAGATCAACAAAGAGACGCACCGCATCTCCTTGGGTATGAAACAGCTGCAAGAAGATCCATGGGATCTGGTTCAAGCCAAGTACCCGCTGGAATCCACGCACACTGGCCGCGTCACCAACATCACCGATTACGGTGCGTTTGTTGAGCTGGAGCCAGGCGTTGAAGGTCTGGTTCACGTTTCCGAAATGTCCTGGACAAAGAAGAACGTACACCCCGGCAAGATCGTTTCCACCAGCCAAGAAGTCGAAGTCATGGTTCTGGAAATCGATGGCGCCAAGCGTCGCGTTTCCCTTGGTCTGAAACAGACCATGCGCAACCCATGGGAAGTGTTTGCTGAAACACACCCAGAAGGCACCGAAGTTGAAGGCGAAGTCAAAAACATCACCGAATTCGGTCTGTTTGTTGGCCTGCCAGGCGACATCGACGGCATGGTTCACCTCTCTGACCTGAGCTGGGACCAGCGCGGCGAAGAAGCGATCCAGGACTACCGCAAAGGTGACACGGTTCAGGCCGTTGTTTCCGAAGTTGACGTGGAAAAAGAACGCATCAGCCTGTCGATCAAGGGTGTGGGCGGCGACAAGTTCGCAGAAGCAGTGGGCGGCGTGAAGCGCGGTTCCGTTGTGACTGTGACCGTGACCTCCATCGAAGACGGTGGCATCGAAGTCGAATACGAAGGTATGAAAGCCTTCATTCGTCGCTCCGATCTGTCGCGTGACCGTGCCGAACAGCGCCCCGAGCGTTTCTCGGTTGGTGACAAGGTTGACGTCCGCATCACCAACGTTGACGCGAAAGCGCACCGTCTGGGCGTGTCGATCAAAGCACGTGAAATCGCAGAAGAGAAAGAAGCAGTCGAGCAGTATGGCTCCTCTGACTCCGGCGCATCCTTGGGTGATATCCTGGGTGCCGCTCTGAAAGGCGACGAATAAGCCTTAGCGCTTGTTGCACAGATCAGGGGCCTCGCAGTGCACACTGCGGGGCCCTTTTTCGTTGCGAATCGCAATCTGTGGCGAGGGGCAGGGAAGGGCGGCTGGCAGCGCTGTTCCGGGTGGTTGCGTGAAATGTGACTAAAAAATGACTGGAAAACAGCGACTTCCCGCTACTTAATCGCAATAATAGAAATATGCATGACTTCACGAACGCGTTTGGTTTGCTATAGTCCCATCTAGTTAAGACATTAATTGCGCACCTCGGAGGACGTTAAATGATCCGGTCAGAACTGATCCAGAAGATTGCCGACGACAATCCCCATCTCTATCAGCGCGACGTGGAACGGATCGTAAATACCATCTTCGAAGAGATCACCGGCGCGATGTCCGACGGTGATCGGGTAGAGCTGCGCGGCTTTGGTGCCTTTTCAGTGAAAAAACGTGACGCCCGTGTGGGCCGGAACCCTCGCACTGGGGAAACGGTTCATGTAGAAGAAAAGCACGTGCCGTTCTTCAAGACCGGTAAACTGCTTAGAGATCGTTTAAACGGGAATTCCTAATGCGTTATGTTCGCTACCTCTGCATCGCAATCTTCGCCATTGCACTGATCGCGGTTGCCTTGGCCAACCGGTCTATGGTGTCGCTGAAGTTGCTACCGACCGAGGTATCGGGCTGGTTCGCGTTGAACCCTGAAATTCAGGTGCCGCTGTTTATTGTCATTCTGGGCAGCATCATCGCCGGTCTGCTGGTGGGTTTCGTCTGGGAATGGATCCGCGAATACGGCCAGCGTGCCGAAGCCGCACGTCAGGCCCGCGAAATGCGCCGTCTGGAGCGTGAAGTCGCACGCCTGAAAGGCGAGAAATATCAGGACCAGGACGAGGTTCTGGCGCTGCTGGATCAAGCAAGCTAAGCGGGCCTATGCCCCTTAGCGCAGGAAATATCCGATGACCCAAAATTTGCACGTGAAATTCTGCGGCTTGCGCAGCACGCAGGATATTGCGGCGGCCGCTGCGGCCGGTGCGCGCTATGTCGGCTTTGTTTTCTTTGAAAAATCCCCCCGGCACGTCACGATTGATCAAGCCGCTGAACTGGCCATAGAGGTGCCAATTGGGCTGTGTAAGGTCGCGTTGACGGTCAACGCGGATGACGCCTTTCTGGACGCGCTGACGGCCGCTGTGCCAATTGATATGCTGCAGCTACACGGCAAGGAAACGCCCGAGCGTGTCGCCGAGGTCAAGGCGCGCTATGGGCTGCCGGTGATGAAGGCGGTCGGCGTGGCCGATGCAGATGACCTGCCACAGATTGATGCCTATATGGCCGTGGCAGACCAGATCCTGATCGACGCGAAACCGCCCAAAGGGGCAGCGCTGCCCGGTGGCAATGGATTGTCGTTTGACTGGCGCCTGATCGCAGATCGCACATGGGACAAGCCGTGGATGCTGGCGGGGGGGCTGACCCCTGACAATGTGGCTCAGGCCGCTCGTATGACCGGCGCACGGCAGGTAGATGTCTCTTCCGGTGTGGAACGCGCGCCGGGTGTAAAGGACGCAGGGCTGATCGCGGCATTCGGAAACGCCGCGAAGGTCTAGTATTGGCAGGATGGCCCCTTAGAAGGTGAGGGGGTATTCCTTGGCCAGCGCGTCGAATTTCATCAACGACGCAATCAGCGCTGGCATCTGATCCAGATAGATCATGTTCGGCCCGTCCGACGGTGCGTTGTCCGGGTCTTCGTGGGTCTCGATAAAGACCGCGCCCACGCCAATCGCGACCGCTGCGCGCGCCATGACGGGGGCGAACTCGCGTTGTCCGCCGCTGGAGCCACCTTGCCCGCCGGGCTGCTGGACCGAATGCGTCGCGTCCATCACGACAGGGTATCCGGTTTGCGCCATCTGCGGCAGGCTGCGCATGTCAGCGACCAGCGTGTTGTAGCCAAAGGAGGTGCCGCGTTCGGTCAGCAGGATGCGCTTGTTACCGGTGGATTCGATCTTGGCGACGACGTTTGGCATATCCCACGGTGCCAGAAACTGACCTTTTTTGACGTTCACAACCTTGCCCGTATTGCCCGCGGCCAGCAGCATATCGGTCTGGCGGCACAGGAAGGCGGGGATTTGCAGGATGTCGACAGCCTCGGCCGCGATGGCGCATTGCGCTTCGGTATGCACGTCGGTCAGGACGGGGACGCCGATGGATTTGCCCACCGATTGCAGCACAGCCAGACCTTCGTCGATGCCAAGCCCGCGTTTGCCACCAAGGGAGGTGCGGTTGGCTTTATCATAGCTTGCTTTGAACACGAACTGTGCGCCCACGGCATCGCATGCCTCTTTCATCTGGCCGGCGATCATCTGGGCGTGGGTTTCGCTTTCCAGCTGGCAGGGGCCTGCGATCACCGTCAGCGGGCGATCATTCCCGATGACGACATTTCCAACGGTGACTTGGGTCATTTTGTTACCTGTTCTTTCAGAATGGAGGAGGTCAGCGATAGCATGAGGTAGATGCCCGCAAAGATCAGGAATGTCAAAATCGTGTTCTCGAACTTGCGTGGGTATGAGGCGCTTTGCGACGCCACCGGACGCACCGCGACGGTCAGATAGCGGACCTGACGGCTGGCCTCTGTTCGGGCTTGTTCCATCTGGGTCTGGGACGCCTGCAAGGCGGCATCTGCCGCGGCCAGATCGGCCTGCGCCAGTTGCAAGCTGACCGCTTGTTGTGCAAGCGAGTTGGTGCCCTCGGTCGCGCTGTTCATGCGTTCGTTCAGCTTGTCCAGCTGTGCGCTAAGCCGGCGCACGTCGCCTTGGGCGCCGTCCACCTTGGCGCGGTTCGGGCGCGGGTTGTCGAGCAGGGCGGCAAGTTCAAGCTCTTTTTCCAGCAGCAAGGTTTCATAATTGGTGATCTGCCCGCGGATCGATGCGATCACCGCCTGCGGGTCCACCCCGTTGTCGACCTGCAGCTTGATCAGCGCTTCCTGCGCCTCGCGGCGTTTGGCGACCGTCTGCTCATAGGCTTCGCGGGCGTCGCGCATGCCATCTTCGCGCTTTTGCTGCGACAGGGCGTTCACGCGTTCTTCGGCATATTCCAGCAGGTGTTCGGAAAAGTCTTTCGCGACCTCGGGATCGGCGGCAATCACCTCCATGCGGATCATGCCTTCGGTCGGATCGTATCCGATTTTAACGTTGTCTTTATAGTGTTTATACGCTTCCTCGTTCGACGCGTCAGGGTTCATCCGCTGGATCGGGTCGATCGCGGGGTCCGAGAAATGCTTCATAAAGCCGACATCACGGTCCAGCCGCAGCATCGCGTCTTTTGACTGGAGGTAACTTTGTGTCGCGATACTATCGGCGGAGTTGGCAAATTGGGTCGGCAGCAGCCCGCCAAGGGGGCCAAGCCCGCCTGTGCCTTCGTTCTGGATAATCAGGAACTGGCTGTCTGTCGCATACATCGGAGTGGCGATGTTGTAGAAATAATACCCGCCCATGATTGTGGGCAGCCCGACAAAGAAGGCCAGCCGCACCATAAGCAGGCCCATCTTGCGGCGGCGGCGCTTGGTGATGTCGCGCTGGATGTCCGAAATCTCGCGCATGCGGCGTTCCATCGGATTAACGTCGGTCGAGGGCAGATTGCGCCCCCCGGCAGGGACTGTCTGGGGAAGCTGGATGCGCCCTTTCTGCAATGCCGTGCCGGTGGATTGCTTGTCCTGAGGAACGACCAGTTCCAGCATGTTGGAGCGTTGGAACGGGTCGATCCCTTCGGCGCGCAGCAACCGCACCGCATCGAAGTCAGAGGTCGGGGCAAGCCCGTGTTTTTGCGCCACGCGACGGGCCATGCGCAATTGGCGGCCGGTCAGCCCTTCGCGGCGGATCGCGTCGATGTCCTGCTCTCCGCTGACCTCGGTCGTTGATGACACCTCGCCGCTGCGGGCGTCGGTGGGTGGGGTCGGGCGCGCAGCGGAGGCAGCGGCAGCTTGGCTGGGCGCTGCAGCTCTCGGTGCTTCGCCGCGTGATGCAGCCGCAGCGCGTGGCGCGTCGGGGGCCTGCGGCTTTGGCGGGGCTGCCGCGGGGGCATCACGTTCGACCGCGTCGGTTCCTTTTGGGGCCGCAGCAGGGGTCGCACGTTTGATGCGGAATTTTCTAGCCTTGGGTTTCGTAGTCATAAAGCTGTTTGGCCTCTTCCAAGGTGTCGAAGATATGTAGCTTTCCGCCAAGCAAGACAGCAGCGGACCGCGCGAATTGTTCCAACGTCTCTGCTTGGTGCGAAACGATGATGATCGTCGTCGTGCGCAGCCGTTCTTGCAGAATTTCGCCCGCCTTGCGGTTGAACTCCACATCTGTGGTGCTCGGCATGCCTTCGTCGATCAAATAGATGTCGAAATCAAGCGCAAGCAGCAGTGAAAACGAAAACCGTGATTTCATCCCGGCCGAATATGTCCCGACGGGCTGGTCAAAATATTCCCCCAACCCACACAGCCAGCGACAAAAGCTTTCGACGTAGTCAGGGTCCAGCCCATAGAGACGGGCAATATAGCGGGCATTCTCTACCGCGGAAACCTTGTTGACGACACCGCCCATGAACCCCAGCGGGAAGCTGATGTTGCAGCCGCGCCGGATCTCGCCTTCGTCCGGCTTTTCCAGCCCCGCCATCATATTGATAAGGGTCGTCTTGCCGGTGCCGTTCGGGGCGAGGATGCCAAGGGAATGACCCAAATCCACGCGAAATGACACATGGTCGAGAATGACCTTGTGTTGCGTGCCAGTCCAAAAGGACTTGGAGACGTTGTCGAATTCCAGCATGCCTGCTCCGATTGGTGCTGTTGCGGGTATGTCGCGCCCTGTTTCCCGAGCCTTGGGCGGTGTCTAGCCCTCTATTTTGACTATATTATGTCGTAGTTGGGGCCGAATTTACAAGGAGCCAAAACGACCCACGCGCCCGAAGGCAGTGCCATCGGCGATGGTTTGCAGGGGCGCGCTATACGAAAGGTCGAGGGGTGCGGGTGTTAGTGACCGATCACCTTGGCGTCGTGGCACTGGGCATCCTGGGTCTCAAGCTCCAGCGTGACGTGGCTCAGATCGAACTCGGATTTCAGGTGGGATTTCAACGCTTGGCGCAGGGCGCTTGGGTCTGTGGCCTGTTCGGCGACGATATGGGCATCAAAGGCCGCGCCGTGTTCCTCCATCAGCCACAGGTGCACATGATGGACGTCTGCAACACCGGGCTGGTCGCGCAGCGCCGCGATCACGTCTTCGGTGCGCAGCGCATCGGGCGAGGCAAGCATCAAGATCCGCGCCACCTGCGGCAGTTCGGTCCCGGATTGCCAAAGGATGTATCCGGCAATCAGCAGCGTGGCCAATGGGTCCACCCAAGCCCAGCCGAACAGGATCATCAGCGTCCCCGCCACAATCACGGCAACCGACCCCAAGGCATCGGCCACATTGTGCAAAAAGGCCGCGCGGATGTTCACGCTGGATTTCGATGCGCGAAAGGTCAACGCGGCGGTGCCCAGATCCACCAGCAAGGCGAAGCCGGCGACGATCACCACGATCCAGCCCGCCACGGGTTCGGGATTGGCAAAGCGCATCGCGGCCTCATAGACCAGATACAGGCCGATCACGATCAATGTGGTATAGTTGATCAGCGCCGCGACCGCCTCGATCCGGCCGTAGCCAAAGGTCATATCTGCATTGGCTGGACGACGGGCGATCTTGCGCGCGGCGAAGGCGATGATCAGCGCGATGGCGTCGCTGAAGTTATGCAGCGCATCGGCGATCAGCGACAGGCTGCCTGCGACGATCCCGCCGATGACCTGTGCGACCGTGAGGCCGAGGTTGATCGCCACCGCGAGGGCAATCTTGCCGTCGCCGCTGTCGGGATCGACGTGATGATGGTGACCGTGTGACATGGGGGGCTTTCGCTATCTGTGGTGTTAACCGTGGGGATGATCAGGGCAGGGGACCGCGGCGTCGGCGCAACACTCTGTCATCAGGAACTCGGACAGATCCTGTACCGCGTCATGGGACACCGCCGCGCAGATGGTGCTACGCCCCTGCCGCTGCTGGCGCACCAGCCCTGCGGCTACAAGCAGTTTCAGATGATGGGTCAGCGTCGACCCGGTGATGCCCGCGCGATCACCCAGCGTGCCAATGGTCAGCCCGTCAGGGCCTGCGCGCACCAGCAAACGGAGAACTTGCAACCGTTGCTCTGACCCGAGCGCGGCAAAGCGCGCAGCAGCCAAGGCGAGATCATGGGGGGAGGCGGGATTCATTTTCATGTTTTTAGAAATATAGAAATGACTGGCCGCGTCAAGCTCATTTCGAAATGTCTCGAAATGAGTGCTGGACACCACCGCGTCACCGCCCCCTTTGAAACCGGCGCGCCACCGCTTAGGTCTACCCCCATGACCGACATCCGCCCCGAACTCAGCCAATGCACCCTCTGCGCCGACCGCTTTGCGGCTACGGCGACGGGGCACCGGCCCAATCCGGTGGTCTGGTTCCAACCGGGCGCGCGGCTGCTGATCGCCTCGCAAGCGCCGGGGTTGAAAGTGCACGAGGCAAACACCCCCTTCTGGGATGCCTCTGGCAAGCGGTTGCGCGACTGGCTGGGCGTGGACGAGACGACCTTTTATGACCGCAGCCGCGTGGCGATCATCCCCATGGCCTTCTGCTTTCCGGGCTATGACGCCAAGGGCAGCGATCTGCCGCCGCCGCCGATCTGTGCGAAAACATGGCGGGCCCGGGCGCTGGATACCGTGCCCGATGTCCGGCTGACCGTGTTGATCGGGGCCTATGCCATGCGCTATCACCTGCCCGGGTTCACCACAGTCACCCGCGCCGTTGCCGATTGGCAAAACCACTCGAAGGGCGTCTTTGCCTTGCCTCATCCCTCGTGGCGCAATACCGGTTGGCTCAAGAAAAATCCGTGGTTCGAGGAGGACGTGCTTCCCCGGCTCCGCGCTGCTGTAAGGAATGTACTGGATGACTGAAGCGACGCCACTGGACATCGCCCATGCCGCCATGATGGCCGATGAAAGCGATGACGCTGCCCGCCTGCGGTTCTATGAACGCATGGCCGATGTGGAGCTTTTCCTGCTGCTCGAAGCCGAACCGGACGCCGATCAGGTCAGCCCTGTCCTGCTAGAGGACGCCTATGTGCTGGTCTTTGACCGGATCGAACGGCTTGCGGCCTATGTCGGGCAGCCCGCGCCCTATGTGGCGCTGTCCGGGCGCGCGATTGCGGGGATGCTGGATGGCCAACCGCTTGGCATGGCGGTGAACCTGGATGTCGCCCCTTCGGCGATCCTGCTGCCCGACAGCGCCGTGGCTTGGCTGCGCGACACACTCGCCCATGAAGCCGGAGAGGTCGAGGCGCGCATCGACCGTGTTCTGCCGCCCAAGGGCCTGCCCGAAACGCTGATTGCCGCGATTGATGCCAAGCTGGCGACCGCCACAGGCATGGCGGCAGGGGCGTGGCTGGTCGGGGTTGAATACACCGGCGGCGGGCGCGGGCATCTGCTGGGCTTTGTCGGGGCCATCCCGCGCGCGCAAGACGCGCTGGTTCGTGCCGCTTCCGAGGCGCTGACATTCTCGGGTATCGATGCGGGGGCGATGGATGTGGGCTTCTTCGCGCCCTCTGATCCGACGGTTGAAAAGCTGTCGAAAGTCGGGCTGCGTTTTGATCTGCCCCAGATGGACCCGCTGGAAAAAACCCCGCGGATGGAGGCCCCCGGCTCTGACCCGTCAAAGCCGCCGATCCTGCATTAGCGAGGACCAAAGCCGCTTGCATCCCGCCCCGCTTGGCGCGATCAATAGGCCATGACATTGAACCCCGCCGATCCCGCATTCGAGGCCGCGCTGCGTGCCGAACTGTCGCCCGACGTCTTCCGCGCGGTCGAACCCCGCTATCTGGAAGAACCCCGCGGGCTGTATGCCGGAAAATCGGCCGTGCTGGCCCTGCCACGCACGGTCGAAGAGGTAGCGACCCTGATCCGCCATGCCAATGCAGCACGGGTCGGCGTGATCCCCTATGGCGGAGGTACCGGACTTGTGGGCGGCCAGGTGGCAGAAACTGGCCCCGCTCCGCTGATCCTGTCGCTGGAACGCATGAACAAACTGCGCGCAGTCTACCCCGATGAAAACGTGCTGGTAGCCGAAGCGGGGATGATCCTGTCCGACGTGCAAGACGCCGCCGAGGCGGCGGATCGCCTGTTTCCCCTGACCCTCGCGGCACAGGGTTCTGCCCGAATTGGGGGGAACCTCGCGACAAATGCGGGCGGCACCGGCGTGCTACGCTATGGCAACGCCCGCGATCTCTGTCTGGGGCTAGAGGCCGTGCTGCCCGATGGCCAGATATGGAACGGCCTGACACGGCTGCGCAAGAACAACACCGGCTATGATCTGCGTCACCTGCTGGTCGGTGCCGAGGGCACGCTTGGCGTCATCACCGCCGCTGCGCTCAAACTCTTCCCGCGGCCCGCCAAGACGGGGACCGCGCTGCTGGTCGTGAACTCTCCGGCGGCAGCGCTGAAGCTGCTGTCGCTCGCGCGCAGTCAGTTGGGCGAGATGATCAGCGCGTTCGAGATCATGAACGGCGTCGGGCTGGATTTCCTCACCGAAAAGATGCCCGAACTCCGCCAGCCCTTCGACACCCCGCCAGAATGGAGCGTGCTGATCGAATTGGGCCTCAGCGGTGATCTGGAACCGATGGCGGCGCTCGAGACACTGTTTGCCGCCGCCTTCGAGGCGGAGCTGGTGACAGACGGGCTCATCGGGCAAAGTCAGCAGCAGTCCGAAGATTTCTGGGCCGTCCGCGAGATGATGCCCCACGCCAACCGCCAGATCGGGTCGATCTCCAGCCACGATATCTCGGTCCCCCTGGGCGCGCTGCCCGAATTTATCATCCGCGCGGGGGAAAAGATCGGCGCGCTGGGCGATTTCAGGATCAATTGTTTCGGCCATGTGGGCGACGGCAACCTGCACTACAACGTTTTCCCGGTGCAGGGCCGAAGCCGCGAGGATCATCTGGAGGATCGCTTGCCCATCAAGACGGCGATCCATGATCTGGTGCACGAGCTCGGCGGCTCTGTCAGTGCGGAGCACGGGATCGGGCGGCTCAAGGTCAAAGACCTCGAACGCTATAGCGATCCGGCGAAGCTCTCTGCGTTGCGCGCGATCAAGGCGGCGCTGGACCCGAACGGGATCATGAACCCCGGCGCGATGTTCCCCGCGCCGGAATAAAGTCTTGGCAACGCGGTTTACGCGCCTTCAAAGGCACAAAGCGCGTTGACCTCCATCCCCATCGCTTCCAGCCGCTTGCGCCCGCCAAGTTCCGGCAGGTCGATGATAAAGGCGCAGGACACGATCTCGCCGCCCAAACGCTGGATCAGCTTGATCCCCGCCTCGGCGGTGCCACCGGTGGCCAGTAGATCGTCGACAACCAACACCTTCTCACCGGGCTGGATCGCGTCGTCGTGCAGCTCCACAATCGCCTCGCCGTATTCCAGCTTGTAATCCTGAGAGATGGTGCGACCGGGCAGCTTGCCCTTCTTGCGAATAGGTACAAAGCCGACGGACAGCTGATGCGCGATCGCGCCACCCAGAATAAAGCCGCGCGCCTCAAGTCCGACGACCTTGTCGATGTCGATACCGGCATAGGGGTGCAGCATCTGGTCGATGGCCATACGGAACCCGCGCGGGTCGGCGAAAAGCGTGGTCACATCGCGAAACATGATCCCTTCGTGAGGGAAATCGACAATGGTACGGATGTAATCTTGAACCTGTTTCATGCAGTGCTCCGGTCGTTGGGCTTTGGTCGGTCGCCACACCAGCGCAACAACCGCGCCACAGCGTTAAGCGACACGCCCCCTGTCAGCAAGCATCTTCAACAGCGCGGCCCCGCGGGACATCACGTCAAAACCGCAAGGCCCCGCTTCATTTTGCCAAATAAACTCACCTGCCACAGCACCCGCCACGGGCGCTGCGACGGCGTTTGCCGTGCGCCCTAAAGCACGCGACCCGCGACGGCATCCAGCTTGGCCACAAGGGCCGCGTCGCGCATTTCTGGCTGGGTCATAATCGCATATTCCAACGCGCGGTCGCAGCCATGCGGGCAGGGGGCGCGGTCGGCTCCCAGCAGTTTGGGCAGGCGCGCGACCAACTGACGGCCCTTGTCGGCATTGCCCATCAACGTCTCGATGATCTTGGTCACATCGACCTCCCCGTGGTCCGGGTGCCAACTGTCGTAATCCGTGATCATCGCGACCGAGGCATAGCAAAGCTCTGCCTCGCGGGCCAATTTCGCTTCGGGCATATTGGTCATGCCGATCACATCCGCCCCCCAGCTTTCGCGGTACATCTTGGATTCCGCCAATGTGCTGAACTGCGGCCCCTCCATCGCAAGGTAGGTGCCGCCGCGGTGCACGTTGATGCCCGCGTCGCGCGCAGCGGTTTCGCAGGCGTCGCCCAAACGTGGGCAGGTGGGGTGCGCCACGCTGACATGGGCCACGCAGCCGGTGCCGAAGAAAGATTTCTCCCGCGCGATGGTGCGGTCGATGAACTGGTCCACAATCACAAAATCTCCCGGCGCCATTTCATCGCGGAACGACCCGCAAGCCGAGACGCTGATCACATCCGTGCAGCCGAGCCGTTTCAACGCATCGATATTGGCGCGGTAGGGAACGGTAGAGGGCGCATGCACATGCCCGCGCCCGTGTCGCGGCAGAAAGGCCATCTCTACCCCGTCCAGCGTGCCGGTCAGGATCGCATCGGAGGGCGGGCCCCAGGGGCTTTCCACGGTAAGCCATTCGGCCCCCTCCAGCCCGTTGATGTCATAGATGCCGGAGCCGCCGATCACGGCAATTTTCGTCTGAGTCATGAAGTCGCCCTTGGATTGAGTTGCGGGCAGAGTATCAAGCTTGGCCCATAGGGAAAGCCTCAAATCCGGCCCGCGCCGTCGCGTGGCTTCCATTTTGTTCACGTTTCAGCTAGGAGGCCGCAAAGACCTTTCCGACTTATTGATGCGATTTGACCCGAAGGATGCCCGATGGCGCGTACCACGTTCCGTAGTTTTACCAAAAATCTTGATGTGACCGACCTGAGATGGATGCCGGGAGAGGGGTTCTCTCCGTCGCGGCTGCGCATTGAATTGCTGTCGGGGCTGACCGTCGCCCTGGCCCTTGTGCCCGAAGCGGTTGCCTTTGCCTTTGTCGCGGGGGTCCACCCGTTGGTGGGTCTCTATGCGGCTTTCCTGGTGGGGTTGATCACCGCGTTGATCGGCGGGCGTCCGGGGATGATCTCGGGGGCGACGGGGGCTTTGGCGGTTGTGATGGTCGCATTGGTCGCGCAGCACGGTGTTGAATATCTGTTCGCCACGGTCGTGCTCATGGGGCTGATCCAGATTTTCGCGGGTGTCATGCAATGGGGCAAGTTCATGCGGCTGGTGCCGCACCCTGTTATGCTGGGGTTTGTGAACGGTCTGGCCATCGTGATCTTCCTTGCCCAGATGGGCCAGTTCAAAGTGCCGGGCACGATGGTTGATATAGGTCACGGCATGTCGGGTGGCGAATGGCTTTCGGGTGGGCCGCTTTACCTGATGCTGGCGCTTGTCGCCGCGACGATGGCGATCATCTGGGTCATGCCGCGCATCACCAAGCTGATCCCCGCACCGCTGGCAGGCATCGGCATCATCGCCATTCTGGTGATCGCGACAGGCATGGATGTGCCACGGGTCGGCGATCTGGCCTCGATCGAGGGCGGCTTTCCGACGTTCCACATGCCGTTTGGCGAAGGTGTCGGCCTGTACGGCACCGCCTTGGCACCCTTCACGCTCGAGACGCTGTATATCATCCTGCCTTATGCGGTGATCCTTGCGGCCATCGGCCTGATTGAATCGCTGCTGACGTTGAACCTTGTCAGCGACCTGACCAACACCCGCGGCGGGGCCAGTCAGGAATGTATCGCGCAGGGCGTGGCCAATACCGTGACCGGCTTCTTCGGCGGTATGGGCGGCTGCGCCATGATCGGTCAGTCCATGATCAACGTGAAATCCGGCGGGCGCACGCGGGTTGCGGGGATTGCGGCTGCGGTCTTTTTGCTGCTGTTCATTCTGGTCGGTGCGCCACTGATCGAGCAGATCCCGCTGGCAGCACTGGTCGGGGTGATGTTCATGGTCGTGATCGGCACCTTTGCGTGGAACTCCTTTGGGATCCTGCGCAAAGTGCCCCTGACCGATGCCTTCGTGATCCTGCTGGTCACCGTCGTCACCGTCTACGAAGACCTTGCGGTCGCGGTGGTCGTCGGTGTGATCGTGTCGGCGCTAGCCTATGCGTGGAACAATGCGCGTCGCATCCACGCCAAGACATACACCACACCTGAAGGGGCCAAGGTCTATCAGATTCAGGGGCCGCTGTTCTTTGGATCGTCCGAAGGTTTCGCCGAGCTCTTTAACGTCAAGGCCGACCCCAGCGAGGTGATCGTCGATTTCGAAGACAGCCGCGTTGTGGATCAATCCGCCCTGCAAGCGATCGAGACGATTGCCGCGAAATACGAAGGCGCGGGCAAGCGCATCCAGCTGCGCCACCTCAGCCGCGATTGTCACCGTTTGCTGAAGAAGGCCGGGCATCTGATGATCGATAGCGACGATGATCCCGACTACGAGATCGCGGCGAATTATCAGGTCCGTACCGGCATTCTTGGCGGTCACTAAACCGCCCGACCGACTGACACGAAAAAGCCCCCGATGCAGTCCGCATCGGGGGCTTTTTGCTTTTCGGGATGTGGGAGGATCAATCGTCGGGGCGGATGATCTCGAACACGTCGGTCACGCGGGCATAATCGCGGTAGCCCAAGCGGGACAGCGGTTGGTAGGTCGTCACGTCGAACCGCCCGTCCTTGATGCAATCGTCGCGCATATGGACGCCGACGACCTCGCCGAAGACGACAAAGTTATTCTCTCCCTCGATCTTGACCATCTGGGTCATGCGGCATTCCAGGCTGGCAGGGGCGGTCGCCACACGGGCGCAGTTGATCTGATCGCAGCTCGCCTTTTCGATGCCAGCGTGGCCGAATTCATCCGCACCATGGGGCAGCGTCGCAGAGGAGGCGTTCATCGCGTCGCGCATCGCGTATTCGACAATGTTCACGCAGAAGACGCCGGTCTCGCGGATGTTCGCCATGCTGTCCTTGGTCCCGTCCACATCGGCCTTGGTCCCGGTAGAGGCAAACATCACCTGCGGCGGCGTATAGGCGACCCCGTTGAAAAAAGAATAGGGGGCCAGATTGTCGTTCCCGTCCGCGTCTCGGGTGGAAATCCATCCGATCGGGCGCGGTGTGACAATCGCGTTGAACGGGTTATGGGGCAGGGGGTGGCCATCTTGCGGGCGGTAGAACATCAAACTCTCCTCATGGTTTGCACCTATGGCTAGCGCCATGATAAAGGCAGCGCCACAGGAAAACCGTCCAGAGGGCCACGCCTTGTATCATATTACCCCCGAGACGGCTGCCGATCACTGGGAAGTCGAAGCGTTGTACGACACCTGCTTTGCGCCGGGACGCGAGGCGTTGTCGTCCTACCGCCTGCGCGACGGGGTGCCGCCGGTGGCGGGGCTGAACCATGTGGCACGTGACGCGGGCGGTATCCTTGCCGGGGCCATCCGCTATTGGCCGATCTGTATCGGTGCCCATGCCGCGCTGTTGTTGGGGCCCGTTGCCGTGCACCCGACGCGGCAGGGCGAAGGCTTGGGTGCCTTGCTGATAGAGGGCAGTCTGGCGCAAGCGGCCCCGCTGGGGTGGTCGCGCGTGATGCTGGTGGGGGATGCGCCTTACTATAACCGCTTCGGCTTTACCTTGCTGACCGATGTGGTGATGCCGCCGCCAACGAACCCTGAACGGGTGTTGGGCCGCGCGCTGGTCGATGGCGCGTGGGAGGGCATCGCGGGCGATGTCACCGCTTGGCCACATTGAAAGCGGCGGCGGGATGGCCCACATTCTAGCCAAACAGGCGGAGGCCCCACCCCATGCAGATTGAAAGCAACCTACCCAGCACCATTGACGTAGAGGCACGGCTGGACCAGATCGCCAAGCGCTACAAAAGCGCGGGCGGCGTGGGTATCAATGTGTTGAACGTCATCGGCGGCAGCGCCGAGGGGTTGATCGACAAGCTTCCCTCGCCCGTGCGCCGCAATCTTGAAAGCGCCACCGTCAAGGCATTGGGCCAGGCGATGAAGGCAGCGACGTCGACGCGGTCGATGGTGCCGGACCAGAAAAGCTGGCTGAACCAGGCGGTCAGCGCGGCGATGGGGGCGGCGGGCGGCGCAGGTGGCTTGCCCACGGCACTGGCAGAGCTGCCGGTGACGACGACCTTGTTGCTCCGCGTTATTCAGGGGGTGGCGGTGGAACACGGCTTTGATGCCCATGCCGAGAATGTGCAGTTCGATTGCGTGCAGGTGTTCAGCGCCGCGGGGCCCTTGTCAGAGGATGACGGGGCCGATCTGGCGTTCCTATCGGCACGTGTCGCGTTAAGCGGGCGGGCCATGCAGGCGGTGATTGCCAAAGTGGCCCCGCGTCTGGCGCTGGTCTTGGGGCAAAAGCTGGCTGCACAGGCAGTGCCGGTGCTGGGGGCGGTGGCCGGTGCGGCGACCAACTATGCCTATACCAGCTATTACGAAGATATGGCCCATGTGCACTTCGGGCTGCGCAAGCTGGCGATTGATGCGGATGTCCCCCACGAAGAACTGGTCGAGCGGCTGCGCGCCAAGGTTGGGCTGCGCAAGATCGCCTAGCGCCCGATACTGCCCGGCGCGACTGTGGTGGCCTTGAGGATCGCATAGCAAGTCGTGCCCGGTGTCAGCCCAAGCTCGGCGACAGCGCGGGCCGTCACGCGGCTAAGCAACCGGTCGCGTCCCGCACGCAGGGCAATGGCCGCGCCCGGACCGTCGCCCGGGTGAACCGCCTCGACTGTGACGGGCAGCACGTTGACCGAGCTCAGCCCCTCGGGGCGGGTCAGGGACAGGATCACGTCCTGGGCCAGCACCCGCAGACGCACGCGGGCACCGGCATCGGCGTGCACGCCGGGCAGCTCAAGCTCTCCGGCGCTGATCCGCAGGGTCGTGATCCCGTCATTCCCATGTTCTACGACATCAGCTTCGATCACGGCACCCGCCTCGCGGACACCAAGCAGGGGTACGGCAGCGGGATCGGCCATGACATCGAACAGCGGACCCTGCGCCTGAACCTTTCCGTTCTGGATCAGCACCAGCGTATCGGCCAGCCGCGCGATCTCGTCCACCGCGTGGCTGACATACAGGATCGGCAGCCCGAGCGGCCCGTCGCGCAGCCGTTCGAGAAAGGGCAAAATCTCTTGCTTGCGGGGCCCGTCCAGACTGGCGAGCGGTTCATCCATCAGCAACATGCGCGGGTGGCTCAGCAAGGCACGCCCCAAGGCGACGCGCTGCTTTTGGCCGCCTGATAGCGTGGCGGGCGCGCGGTCGAGCAATGTCTCTAGCCCAAGCAGTGCCACCACGTCGCGTTGTGACGGGCCGCTGCTGCCGCGCGGCGCATAGCGGGCACCGAACATCAGGTTTTGCGCCACGCTGAGATGCGGGAACAGCCGCGCGTCCTGAAACACGGTGCCAAGGCGGCGCTTGTGCGGGGGGACATAGATGCCGCCCTCGGTATCCAGCAGCACCTCGTCCTCGATCACGACGCGCCCGCGGTCGGGGTGGAGCAAGCCACCAACAGCGTTGATCACGGTGGATTTTCCGGCCCCCGACCGGCCAAACAGCGCGGTGATGCCCGGCCCGGCCTCAAGCGCGAGGTCCAGCGCGAAGCCGTCAAAGCGGTGCGACAGGGACAGTGAAAGCGTCATGTGCCCGCGATCCTTTTGGCAACGCGGCGGGCGAGCAGCTCGGACAGAAGCACGGCGCTGACCGCGATGGCCGAAGACATAAGCACCATCGCCACCGCCTGACCCTCGCCACCGGGTATCTGCAAGGCGGCCCAGATGGCGCTTGGCAGGGTTTGCGTCTGGCCGGGGATATTGGCGACAAAGGTGATCGTGGCGCCAAATTCGCCCATGGCTTTGGCAAAGCCCATCACGGTCCCCGCCAGCACACCCGGCAAAATGAGGGGGAGGGTGACACGGGCGAAAACCGCCGCGCGGGGGGCGCCAAGCGTGGCGGCGGCGTCTTCGAGCTTGGGGTCCACCGCCTCTATCGCCAGGCGCATGGCGCGGACCATCAAGGGGAACCCCATGATGATCGCGGCCAGTACCGCGCCGGACCAGTGGAACGCCAGTTGCAATCCGATGGTGTCCAGTGCGCGGCCCAAGGGCGCATTCCGCCCGAAGGCCATCAGCAGCAGATACCCCGTGACCACAGGAGGCAAAACCAGTGGCAGATGCACGGCGGCATTCAGCAGCGCCTTGCCCCAGAAATCCCGTCGCGCCAGCAACCACGCCACCCAAAGCGCCAGCGGAACAGCCAGCAGCGTCGCCCAACAGGCAACCCAAAGCGACAGGCGCAGCGCGTCCCATGCGGCGGCGTCTGCGATCATTCGGGCAGCGGCATAAAGCCGTGGCGGGCAAAGACCGCGCGGGCGTCGTCGGACTGCAGGTGCGCCATGAAGGCCGCGCCGCTGTCAGAAAGCGCGGCGGCGGGATAGGTGATCGGGCTGTGGGCCTCCTGCGGGATATCATAGAGGATGCGGACCTGCGGTTCGGCCAAAGCATCGGTGCGATAGACCACGCCCAAAGGCGTCTCGGCCCGCGCGACCAAAGCCAGTGCGCTGCGCACGTTATCCGTCTCTGCCAGATGCGGGGCGATCGCTTCCCATTGTCCTGTCGCCTCAAGCCATTCGCGCGCATAGATACCGGCGGGCACGGCGTCCCGTTGACCCATAGCTAACCGTGCATCGCCAAGGACGCGCGCCAGATCGGCGGCTTCCGGCGCAATATCGCTGTCTGCGGGTGCGATCAACACAAGCGAATTGCCCAGCAGATCAACCACCGCGTCAGCTTTGACCGCGCCGCGATCCCGCAGCCATGTCATCCAGACCGGTGCCGCCAACAAGACCACATCGGCAGGGGCACCCGCATCGATCTGCCGTGCCATCGTGCCGGACCCGGCAAACGACAGCGCCACATCGCCGTCATAGCCGCGCGCGACCTCGTCCAGGGCACCGCGCAGGCTGGCGGCCGCAAAGACCGTCACCGAAGGCTGCTCTGCCTGCGTGAGGGTGGGCAGCAGCGCTGCAAAAATGAGCGGCAAAAAACGTTTCATTCCCGCAGTATCCGCCATGCCGTAGGGGCGTGCAAGGGCGACTGGTCTTGTCATCACGGCACGGGTAGGCTTTTGTTGCCGTACCACCCCGGAGACAGAATGCCCCGCATGAAACAGCTGCCCATATCACTGCAAGGTGCCCGCAAGGGAGAGGTGCGAACACAGTTCGCCGCGCTGTGTTACCGTGTGCGCCAAGGCAAGGTGCAGGTGCTGTTGATCACGTCTCGGGGGGCGAAACGCTGGATTGTGCCGAAAGGCTGGCCGATGGATGCCAAAACCCCCGGTGCCGCCGCCGCGCGCGAGGCATGGGAAGAAGCGGGCGTGCGCGGGCGGGTCACGGGCGGCTGCCTTGGCGTCTATTCCTACACAAAGGAAATGGACGATGGAGAGATGCTGCCGGTGGTGGCCATGCTCTATCCCGTAGAGGTCAAGATCACCGCCGATAAATACCCCGAAGCCGGCCAGCGGCGGCGCAAGTGGATGTCGCGCAAGAAGGCCGCCAAAATGGTGTCAGAGCCCGAGCTGGCGCGCATGATCCGGGACTTCGATCCGCGCGGGCGGAGTTGAGCCGCTTGACGGGACCGGCTTGCGCCCCCATTTTTAACATATCTTAACGACGAGAGGATGCCTGCGGGCGCGATGATCAAGTTTTCGCTGAAATGTGATCAAGACCACCAGTTTGAAAGCTGGTTCAAATCTGCCGCCGCCTTTGATGCGCTGGCGCAGGCGGGGCATCTGACCTGTGCGCTGTGTGGGTCGGCCAAGGTGACCAAGGGCATGATGGCCCCCCGTGTCACAACCGGTGAGCGCCGCGAGAACCGCGGTGAGGGTGGTCAAAAGCCGGACGCCGCAGTACCGGTGCTATCGAAGCCTCAAAGCGCGTTGGAAGAGGCGCTGAAGGCGCTGCGCAAAGAGGTCGAAACCTCCTCGGAATATGTGGGCGATGATTTCGTGCGTGAAGCCCGTGCCATCCACATCGGGGATGCGCCCGACCGGTCAATCTATGGCGAGGCGCGTCTGGACGAAGCCGTCGCCCTGATCGAAGAGGGTATCCCGCTGACGCCGCTGCCGTTTCGGGCCAAACGCACCACGTCATAGACGGGGGGGGGCGCAGGCGACCTTGGGCGGGCGGATACCCCGCCCTGCTACCTTGCAACTTGCGGTTCACACATAATTTCCCTGCGTTACGACAGCGGCCTGCGGGCTTGCTAAGGGCGGCGCTTGCGCGTACACCGCGCCGGAGTTTTGCAACGGGGGACATATGCCTGTTCTGGTGATGAAGTTTGGTGGCACGTCGGTGGCCACCTTGGACCGTATCCGCCGCGCGGCCAAACGCGTGGGCGTCGAAGTGGCCAAGGGCTATGACGTGATCGTCATCGTTTCCGCCATGTCGGGAAAGACGAACGAGCTGGTCGGCTGGGTGAACGAAACCTCTCCGCTATATGACGCGCGCGAATATGACGCTGTCGTCTCCTCGGGCGAGAATGTCACCGCGGGTCTGATGGCGCTGACCTTGCAGGAAATGGACGTACCGGCGCGCAGCTGGCAAGGCTGGCAAGTGCCGGTCAAGACGACCTCCGCGCATTCCTCGGCCCGGATCGAGGAAATTCCGCCTGCAAACATCATGGCGAAATTCGGCGAAGGCATGCGCGTCGCGGTTGTCGCGGGCTTTCAGGGCGTTTCCCCCGAGGGCCGGATCACCACGCTAGGGCGTGGCGGGTCGGACACCACTGCCGTCGCCTTTGCCGCTGCCTTTGATGCAGAGCGTTGCGATATCTACACCGATGTGGACGGGGTCTACACCACCGACCCGCGGGTGAGCGCCAAGGCGCGCAAGCTCGACAAGATCGCCTTTGAAGAGATGCTGGAACTGGCGTCGCTGGGGGCCAAGGTCCTGCAAACCCGGTCGGTCGAACTGGCCATGCGGTACAAGGTCAAGCTGCGCGTGCTGAGCAGTTTTGAGGAACAATCAGACGAGGCTGGAACGCTGGTCTGCGCCGAGGAGGAAATTATGGAAAGCAATGTAGTATCGGGTATCGCGTTTTCGCGTGACGAAGCAAAGATGACGCTGGTTTCGGTCGCGGATCGCCCCGGCATTGCCGCCGCGATCTTCACCGCACTCAGCGATGGTGGCGTGAACGTCGATATGATCGTTCAGAACATCTCGGAAGAGGGGCGCACCGATATGACGTGGTCCTGCCCCGTCGATCAGATCAAACGCGCGGAAGTCGCGATTGATGCCGCGAAAAAATCGGGCGAGCTGAATTTCGACGATCTGATCGCGGATACCGATGTGGCGAAAGTGTCGGTCGTGGGGATCGGCATGCGCAGCCACACCGGCGTTGCGGCGAAGATGTTTCAGGTGTTGTCGAACGAGGGTGTGAACATCAAAGTCATCACCACCTCCGAGATCAAAATCTCTGTTCTGATCGACCGCAAATACATGGAGCTGGCCGTTCAGGCGCTGCATGACGCGTTCGAGCTGGACAAACCCGCCTAATTCCCGGGCACCCCACCTGCGAAGATCACAGCGTTTTCCCGCAACAGGGGAAAACGCATCTTCCGGCCTCGGGGAGCAGATGATAGATGTCAATGATATCAGGCGTTTCAATTTTGGGACGCCTGTGATCTAAGCTGGCATCGCCGGGGGGAAATGATCACATGGCTGATGGGATAGAGACAGAAAGCCGCAAGCTGTTGGGTCGCTTACGCGATGCCATGGCCAGTGATGATGCAGGGCAGGCGCGGCTGGACAAGATCACGCATCTGATCGCGTCCTCTATGGGCTGCGAGGTCTGCTCTATCTACCTGTTCCGCGATGAAGACACGCTGGAACTTTGCGCGACCGAAGGGCTGAAGGCCGATGCGGTCCACGAGACGCGCATGAAGATGGGCGAGGGGCTGGTCGGGCGCGTCGCCAAACGCAAGCGCATTATCAACACGCCAAATGCCCCGCAGGCCCCCGGTTTCCGCTTTATGCCGGAAACGGGCGAAGAACTGTATTCAAGCTTTCTGGGTATACCGGTGCAGCGCTTGGGCGAGATGCTGGGCGTTCTGGTGGTGCAATCCAAGGCCGCGCGGGAATTCTCGGCTGACGAGGTCTATGCGCTGGAAGTGGTCGCCATGGTGCTGGCCGAAATGACCGAGCTAGGGGCCTTTGTCGGCGAGGGTGCCGCGATGTCGGCGCGGCACAGTCAGGCGGTTCTGATCCGCGGCACCGTGGCGCAAGAGGGCGTGGCCGAGGGCCACGTCTGGCTGCACGAGCCGCGCGTTGTCGTGTCAAAGCTTGTGGCCGATGACCCTGCCAGTGAAACCGCACGCCTGAACGAGGCGGTCGATGATTTGCGTGTCAGCGTGGATCAGATGATGGCAATGGCGGGCGGGGACAAAGACCAGCAACAGGTGCTTGAAGCCTATCGGATGTTCGCCAACTCCAAAGGCTGGTTGCGCCGGATGGAGGAAGACATCGGCCGTGGCCTGTCTGCCGAAGCGGCTGTCGAGAAAGAGCAATCTCTGGCGCGCGCCCGTATGGGGCAGGCCGCCGACGCCTATCTGCGCGAACGTCTGTCCGATCTCGATGACCTCAGCAATCGCTTGCTGCGCATTCTGACAGGGCAGGGGTCGAACACGGGGGCCGAGATGCCCACCGACCCTATTCTGGTGGCGCGCAACATCGGACCGGCTGAGCTGTTGGAATACGGCCGTTCCCTGCGCGGTATCGTGCTGGAGGGCGGGTCGGTTGGCAGCCATGCCGCGATTGTCGCACGGGCGCTGGCGATCCCGCTGATCGTCCATGCCAGCCGCGTGACCAATGATGCGCTGAACGGCGACCGGATCATGGTGGACGGCGAACAGGGCGTGGTGCATCTGCGCCCCGAGGAAACCGTTGCCTCTGCCTTCCGCGACAAAATCGCGATGCAGGCCGAGGCGCAGGAACGCTATGCGTCGATCCGCGACAAACCGGCGATCACCAAATGCGGCACGCGGGTCGGGCTGCACATGAACGCGGGTCTCATGGCGGATCTCCCCTCGCTTGACGGGTCAGGGGCCGAAGGGGTGGGGCTGTTCCGCACAGAGCTTCAGTTCCTTGTGCGCAGCCAGATGCCGAAACGGTCGGAGCTGTCCGCGCTGTATAGCCGTGTGTTGGATGCCGCGTCGGGTAAACGTGTGGTGTTCCGGACGTTGGATATCGGGTCGGACAAGGTGCTGCCCTATATGAAGCCCAACGACGAACCGAACCCCGCTTTGGGCTGGCGTGCGATCCGTGTCGGGCTGGACAAGCCGGGCATGATGCGGATGCAGTTGCAGGCGTTGATCCGTGCGGCGAACGGGCGCCCCCTGTCGGTGATGTTCCCCTTTGTCGCGCAGTTCGAAGAATACCGCGCCGCCCGTGCCGAGATGGATAAGACGCTCGCCCGCGAGGCGCGCTTGGGCCATGTGCTGCCGTCGCAAATCGAAGTGGGCGCGATGCTGGAGACACCGTCGCTGGCCTTTGCCCCGACGAAGTTTTTCGAAGAGGTCGAATTCCTGTCGATCGGGGGCAACGATCTTAAGCAGTTCTTCTTTGCCGCCGACCGCGAGAACGAGCTGGTGCGCCGCCGCTATGACACGCTGAACGTCAGTTTCCTGACCTTCCTAGAGAACATCGTAGACCGTTGCCGCGAAACCGGTACGCCACTGTCATTCTGTGGCGAGGATGCGGGCCGCCCGATAGAGGCGCTGTGCTTTGCTGCCATCGGGATCACAACGCTGTCCATGCGTCCCGCGTCCATCGGGCCGGTCAAAAGCATGTTGCACCGCTCTGATCTGGGGGAAATCCGCGAGGTGATCCACGCCGCACGTGATCGCGGGGATCAATCGGTACGTCCCGCGGTGATGGAGTATCTGCGCAGCCAGACCAACGAAGTCCGCCGCTTGCCCTGAAGGGCCTGACGGCTTGTCTGATGTGTCAAACGCGCCCGATTTATCCACGCAGACGCTGGATGCCGCGTCGAAAAACCCAATCGCGCAGGGTGGTTATGCACATTTGTTGCGTGGCGGGCCAGGCTCTTCCCGCAGTTTCGCAGAGCGAAAAAAGAAACCGAAATAACGGCTATGCGCGTGCAGGATAATTCCCTTTAATGCCCCCAAGTCGCAGCGCGGAGGAACGCTGCAGCCAGCTATGGGAGAGGCGCGGGCATATGAACCCTTTTGTATTCAACACCACAAAATCTGTCGTATTCGAAAACGGGGCCGCCGTGCGTATCGCCGCGCTGGCAGGCGGGTTGCTGGGCAAGGCGTGCCTGTTGATCACCGACCCCGGTTTGCGCAAACTTGGCCTGTGCGACCCTTGCATCGACGCGCTTGAGAAAGCCGGTCATCAGGTCACCGTCTTTGATGATGTAGAGGCCGACCCCTCGCGCGAGACATTGATGCGCGCGGTAGAGGCAGGGCGCAGCGCGGGGGCGACCGGAGTCATCGGCTTTGGCGGCGGGTCATCACAGGATGTGGCCAAGCTTGTGGCGCTTTTGCTTGGCTCTGACGAGGATCTGGATGCCGCTTGGGGGGTAGGGCAGGCCAAGGGGCCGCGCCTGCCGCTGGTGTTGGTCCCCACCACCGCTGGCACCGGGTCAGAGGTCACGCCTGTGTCGATCATCACCGTCGGGGCAGAGGAAAAGCGCGGCGTATCCTCGCCCGTGATCCTGCCTGACATGGCCATTCTGGACGCCTCCCTGACCGTCGGTCTGCCCGCGTCGATCACCGCGGCCACAGGCGTTGACGCGATGGTACACGCGATCGAATCCTATGCCTCGGTCAATGCCAACAACAACCCTGTGTCCAAGCTTCTCGCCCGCGAGGCGCTGCGCCTGCTGGGGGCCAATATCGAAACCGTCGTCGCGGATGGCAGCAACCTGGAGGCCCGCGGCGCGATGTTGCTGGGGTCGATGCTGGCGGGGCAAGCCTTTGCCAATGCCCCCGTCGCGGCGGTACACGCGCTGGCCTATCCCATCGGTGGCACCTTCCATATCCCGCACGGGCTGTCCAACGCGCTGGTGCTGCCCCACGTGCTGCGCTTCAACGCGCCCCAAGCCGGCAGTGTCTATGCCGAGATCGCTGCCGATGCCTTCCCCGAACTGGCAGAGGTCGAAGGCGGTCAGGCGCGGACTGCCGCCTTCGTTGATGCGCTGACGGATCTATCCAAGCGGCTTGGGCTGCCGCCACGCTTGCGCGATGTCGATATCCCCCAGTCCGCGATCCCCAAGATGGCCGAAGACGCGATGGTGCAGGCCCGTCTGCTTGTGAACAACCCGCGCGAGGTGACACAGGCCGATGCTCAGGCAATCTACGAGGCGGCTTGGTAATGGCCGCCCGCGCACCCGCTGCCACCCGTGCCGATTTCGCGGATTTCTATCCATTGCAGACGCGATGGAACGACAATGACACCTATGGGCATATGAACAACGTCGTGCACTATGCGCTGTTTGACACGGCCGTAAACGGCTGGCTGATCGAACGGGGGCTGCTGGACCCGCAGACCAGCCCCGCCTTCGGGCTCGTCGTGGAAACCGGTTGCCGCTATTTCGGAGAGATGGCCTTCCCCGACCGCGTGACAGCGGGGCTGCGGGTGGCGCAGCTTGGCAAAAGCTCCGTCCGGATGGAGTTGGGCCTGTTCCGGAACGACGAGGAAAACGCCTCTGCCGAAGGGTTCTTTGTGCATGTCTATGTAAACCGCGACGACCACCGCCCGACCGAGATTCCCGCCGCGACCCGTACCGCGCTAGAAGGGCTGAAAACCACGGCCTGAGCGTGGCGTAATCCCGCGCGCCCTAGCTTGGCGGTTGCAAATGCTTGGTGTCCACATGTTATACATCCCCGAATCACAGCGTTTTTCTGCGTTGCGGCATTCTGTGTCGCGCGGGATGACGCGTTGAAATTTAACAATAAACCGGAGAAATCTCCCCGTGTCCAAGAAGAAACGTATCGTCGTTAAAATCGGATCCAGCCTGTTGGCCAATGAAGAAAAGCTGACATTGCGCTATGCTTTCATGAACGGTCTCATGGCGGATTTGGGGGACCTTCAGGACCAGGGATACGAGATCATCCTGACCTCGTCAGGCTCGGTCGCGCTTGGCCTGAACATGATCGGGAAACGCCCCGAAGAGGCCGGTATTCTGGACAAACAAGCGGCGGCCGCCTGTGGTCAGCCACTGCTGATGAACGCCTACCGTCAGGTTGCGAATGAATACAACTTTGACGTGGCGCAAATGCTGGTGACCGTCGAAGACATGGAAGAGCGTCGCCGCTTTCTGAACATCAAGAACACCATGCTGCGGCTGTTTGAAAACCAGATCCTGCCCATCATCAATGAGAACGACTCCATCGCGACACGCGACCTGAAAGTGGGCGACAATGACCGTCTCTCCGCCAAGGTGGCCCAGATGGTCGAGGCCGATCACCTGATCATCCTGACCAGCGTCGAAGGCTTGTATGACCGTGACCCCTCCGAACCCGGTGCCCAGTTCATCGAGGAAATCGAAGATGTATCCGAACACCTCGAATCCACCAAAAGCATCAGCGAATTGGGCAGCGGCGGCATGCTGACCAAGATGCTGGCGGCCAATATGGCACAGAACGCCGGTGTCGAGACGATCATCGCCGACGGTATCATCGAACGCCCGATTTCCTCGGTACTGAATAACGAACGCCGCCACACCCGTTGTCTGGCGTCGGCCAAGGCCGCGTCGCCGCTGATGATCTGGCTAAGCAACCGTTTGCAGGTTGCCGGAACGCTGGTCGTCACGGACGAGGCTGTCCGCGCTATCACCGCCAAGGAGCGCGGCTTGCAGCGTGATGATCTGGTGTCGATCCAGGGCGAATTCTCTAAAGGTGATGTGCTGCACGTCTATGACGAGCAGGGGAACGAGTTCGCCCGCGGGCTGACCAACTTCTCGTCCGAAGAGACGATCCTGATGGCGCGTAACCCCGAGATGGAGATCGAAGACGTCATCGGCTACAAAACCAAAAGCGCGGTTGTGGGGGCGGAAAACATCCTGATCCTCGAAGATCACCACCTGCAGCTCGACGCGCCCGAAGAAGACGACAAGCCCGTCATTTCCCTGTAATTGACCATTTCACGGCGGGAGATATTTTTCCCGCCGTTTTGCTTTAAACTGGGCTAGACATTTCCCCAGAAAATCGGGATAAGCGCCAAACGCATAGGGGCCAGTGGCCCATGTGCCAGCCGCGTCATCGCGGCCGAGGCGAGTTGGCGGAGTGGTTACGCAGCGGATTGCAAATCCGTGTACAGGAGTTCGATTCTCCTACTCGCCTCCATTATATTCCCCTCTCTAAATTACGTTTCTCACAGGCTGGTCGCGCGTGGCATGCGTCGTGGCTATGGCATCCTCTATGTTTTAACCGTATTATCCGACAAACACGGAAAATTGCGCCTATTGACCCGACTGGCCGTTGCCCGGCGGGCGGTGATGTGGCATCTCACGAGACAAATAACTGAACGAAAGAGTTTAGCTGATGACAGATTTCACAGCCCGCCGCACCATGATGGTTGATACTCAGGTGCGCCCTTCGGATGTTACCAAGTTCCCGATCATTGATGCGATGCTTAAGGTGGCGCGCGAGGATTTTGTGCCGGTGGCCCGCCGCGAGGCAGCTTATCTGGGCGAAAACATCAGCTTGGGCGAAGGGCGCGTGCTGCTTGAGCCGCGGACGCTGGCCAAGATGCTGGACGATCTTGGGGTCGAGAATGACGAGCTGGTGCTCGATATTGGCTGTGGCTACGGCTATTCCTCTGCCGTGATCGCACATATGGCCGAAGCGGTCGTTGCCGTCGAGGATGACGAGCAGATGGCGAAAGAAGCGCAGGAAACCCTGATCAACGCGGATATCGACAATGTCATCGTGCACCACGGCCCGCTGGCTGAAGGGGCGCAGCAACATGGGCCCTATGATGTAGTGATCGTGCAAGGCGGTGTCGCCGACGTGCCCGAAGCGCTGTTGGCGCAGCTCAAGGATGGCGGGCGGATCGCTTGCCTGTTCATGGACGGCCCCCTGGGCGAGGTGCGTTTGGGCTACAAAAGCGAACGTGGCATCAGCTGGCGCAAAAGTTTCAACGCCGCCGCACCTGTCCTGGACGGGTTTACCCGCGCGAAAGAATTTCAGCTTTAAGCTATCAGAACTGCTGCAGATGACGGCAGATGCAGTGACACCGATGGAGTGTGAAATATGATGAATACGGGCAAGATGCGGTCCGTCCGCAGCATGATCGCGGCGTCCTGCGTCGGTTTGGGGCTGCTGGCACCGATGGCCACACAGGCAGAGACGTTGGCCGATGCGCTGGTCGGGGCCTATAACAACTCGGGCCTGCTGGACCAGAACCGCGCCGTGTTGCGCGCCGCAGACGAAGATGTGGCGATCGCGAAATCCGCGCTCAAGCCGGTGCTGCAGTGGACGGGGAACCTGACGCAATCCTATAACCGGTCGGTCAGCGGGGGCACCAGCACCATCCCGGCGGGTTTCAAAAGCTCTACCGATTCACTGACGACATCGGTGAACCTTGTGGCGTCGCTGCTGGTCTATGACTTCGGGTCGTCGCGCTATTCGATCGAGGCGGCAAAAGAAACCGTGCTTGCCACGCGCGAAACGCTGGTCAGCGCCGAACAGCAGATTCTGCTGCGCGCTGTTGATGCCTATATGACCGTGATCCAGACGCAGCAGCTTGTCTCTCTGGCGGAGAATAACGTGCGGGTTCTGACGCAGGAATTGCGGGCTGCCCGTGACCGTTTCGAAGTGGGGGAGGTGACTCGCACCGACGTATCGCTTGCCGAAGCACAGCTGGCCGCCGCACGCAGCAATCTTGCCGGTGCACAGGGCGATTTCATCAGCGCGAAAGCCTATTACAAGGTGGCCGTGGGGCGTGAGCCCGGTCGTCTAAGCCCGCCACCAAGCCTGCCGAAGCTGTCTAACAGCATCGCGACGGCCAAAGCACTGGCGGTGCGTCAGCACCCCGATATCCTGACCGTCCAGCACCAGGTCGCGGCTGCCGATCTGCTGGTACGCAGTAACGAAACCGCGCTGAAGCCCAATGTCTCGGTGCAGGGGTCTTACGGTCTGACCGAGACGTTTGATTCCCAAGCCTCGACACGCAGCGGGTCGATTGGCTTTCAGGTCGGGCAAACGATCTATCAAGGCGGTGCCTTGTCGGCCGGTGTTCGCAAAAGCCAGGCGCAGCGCGACGCACAGCGCGGCAATCTGCATGTGGTGGTTAAAGACGTGGAACGTGCGGTCAGCGATGCCTATGCGGGGCTTGCCTCTGCCCGGGCGCAGATCGAAGCCTCCCAGCGTCAGGTCCGCGCGGCACAGATCGCCTTTGACGGTATCCGCGAGGAAGCCAGCTTGGGCGCGCGCACCACACTTGATGTACTGGACGCAGAGCAATCCTTGCTCGACGCCCGTTCTGCCCGTGTATCAGCGCAATCGCAGCTTTATGTTGCGGCCTATTCGGTGCTCTCCGCGACGGGTCAGCTGACCGCGCAGGACCTGAAACTGCCGGTGCAGATCTATGATCCATCCGCCTATTATAATATGGTTAAGGACGGCCCGACAAAATACTCCAAAGAGGGGAAGCAGTTGGATCGTGTGCTGAAGGCGCTGCAAAAAGACTGACATTTTCACCACCCCCATTGTGAGAAGCCAACCTTCGGGTTAGACTATTCGCGAAGAACGAGTGGTGATTAAATATGTCCGAAACCGTCACAAATGCAGAGGTCGAAGACGTTCTGTCTTCGATCCGCCGTCTGGTCTCCGAAGATCGCAAACCAGCGCAGAAGCCGTCGGAAGCGCCTGCGATTGAAGAGAAACTTGTGCTGACGCCGTCCTTGCGCGTGTCCAATGACGCGCCTGTGGCCGCCCCTCGGAAAAAGGCGACGCCAGAGGCGGTTCAGCCCCGGTCGGCGTCCTATCAGGATGCGATGCAGGACATGGATACGGACGTTGAGACGGACGAGGAGGCGGATTTGTCCGCCTCGGATCGCAATCAAGTTGCCGAAGATTTTAAGTTTATTTCCGGCCGCGAACCGCGCTTTCGCGCCCAGTTCGCCACGCCCGCAGGGGATGGCAAGCCGCAGGATACGACCGAGCCGCCGCGCAAGCTGGCCTTTAGCGCGCCACGTGCCGCGGCATACTCCACCGATATGCTCAACCTTGGCTCATCCGAGCTGGTCGATGACGTGCCACCGACGCCGGACCGGTTGAGCGCGAAAATCGCTGCCCTCGAAACAGCGATCAGCCGCATTCCCGAAAACTGGGAACCTGACGAGCCCGGCAAAAGCGATTATTCCGGCAGCGAAGACCCCGCGATGGCCTGGGAAGACGACGTTGAATTCGACGCCACCGGCGCGCCAGTGTCCGATGCCACCCAAAACGATACGGAAGAGGGCCTGCTGGACGAGGATATGGGCTGGCACGATCCTGTCGAGTCCCATGCACCTCAAGAGCGTGCCGAACCCCAAGATCGTGTTGTGGACGGCCCCTTTGCCACCCGTGTGACCGCAGCAGACGCGACTGTGACCGATACCACCGACGCCCCTGCCGAAACGGCGCAGGATGATGATGCGACGCTCGGGTTCGGGCCGGATGAATATCTGGACGAAGAGATGCTGCGTGATCTGGTGTCTGAAATCGTGCGAACAGAGCTGCAGGGGGCCTTGGGTGAACGGATCACCCGCAACGTCCGCAAACTGGTGCGCCGTGAAATTCACCGCGCCTTGACGTCGCAAGATCTGGAATAAAGAGCCTTTAGCGCGAAGGTGCATCTTAGTGGATAAAGGGGCAGGGCGTCACGCAAGCCCCTTGCCAGATGTTTTGCAGCTCAGGCCAAGACGCCGCCGCCGCAACGTCCGCTTCGAGCCCGTAGTATTCGTTACCTCAACACTGAGCTATTGGTCAGCATGATCCGAAATCTTCAGAGACTCATCGAGCGCCAGATACAGAAGGCGAAGCTGCAAGGTCAGCTTGAAGGTCTTGAAGGCGAAGGCAAACCACTGCCTGATCGCTCAGCGGATGCTTTTGTGGATGCGGGAGAAGCTGCGGGGTTCCGCATTATGGCTCAAGCCGGTGTCGTGCCGGAAGAAATCGAACTCAAGAAGAAGATGGCTGCGCATCAGAGCCATCTTGCCACGCTTGCAAACGGGCCTGAACGGAAGGAAGCGATGGCTGAACTCGCTCGCCTTGAACTGCGATACAATATTGCTCGTGAAGCTCGCCAGAAGTTCATGCGCAGATAAATTCTACTCCCCATCTTTTTTGGAAAGCAGCGCGAGCACTTTTCCTGATCGCGCACCCTCAGCGAACACCAGCTTCGTCGCTGCAACCTAGATTCAAGAACCCAGCACTCTCGCAGAAATCCGCCACTGTCGGGGCTTTACCGTTTCGGCGCAACGCATCAGGTAAGCGGCAGGGCGTCACACCTTGCCCTTTTGCGCATCAGGCGGGCGAAACGCTTTCCGGCATAACACAAACGCATTTAGCCAAAAAAAACGCGGCCCGTGAGCCGCGTCTTTTTGTTCAAACTTTTGGCAGTCTTCAGGCAGCTTCAGCCTGTTGTGCAGCGTGGCGACGCTCGGACTCTTCGCGGGACAGGGCGACAGAGGTACGGACACCTTTGCCAACAAAGTCCATCAGACCTTCGACAACACGCTCGTTGGGGTCGATGCCCGCGCAGCTCAATACTTCGCGGCCATCGCGGGAGCGGGCCCAACGGGCAATCTGTTCAGGACCGTTGCCGTATTTTTTGTCATCGGCAATCGCATCGTCCAATGCAGCCAGTACCACAGCTGCGAAAAGTTTGCGGGCACGGTTACCTTGTTCATTGTTAAAGGCAGTGCCATCAACGAAATCTTTCATCTCGTCGTCCTTTCTATTATTCTTGCTCTTGTCATTTAGGCGTGGGGTTCCTTATGACCGAAAGAGCTCGATTCGGATACACCTTTATTGCATAACACTCATGCATTTGCTGCATGGCTTTCGCGGTTGCAGCATCGGGTGCGCTGTCTTGCGGGGGTCGACGTTGATATATATAGGTCGGTCCAATCTCTCTTCAACTTCATTGCTATGGTGCTGATACATGCCAAAGATTAACGGGAACGAAATTCGGCCAGGAAATGTGCTCGAGCATAACGGTGGTCTCTGGGCAGCGGTCAAGGTCGATCATGTCAAACCGGGCAAGGGCGGTGCCTTTGCTCAGGTCGAAATGCGCAACCTGCGCAACGGGTCGAAACTGAACGAACGCTTCCGCAGCGCCGACAAGGTTGAAAAGGTCCGGCTAGAGCAAAAAGACCAACAATTCCTGTATGAAGACGCAGGTATGCTGGTTCTGATGGACACCGAAACATACGAGCAAGTGCAGCTTTCAGCCGAGCTTCTCGGAGAGCGTCGCCCCTTCTTGCAGGACGGTATGATGGTCGTGGTCGAGTATCACGAGGAAGAGGCGTTGAACGCGTCCTTGCCACAAAAAGTAACCTGTAAAATTGTCGAAACTGAACCGGTCGTCAAAGGCCAGACAGCGGCGAATTCCTTCAAGCCAGCGGTGCTTGATAACGGCGTCAAAGTGATGGTGCCGCCCTTCGTCGGACAGGACGAAGAGATCATCGTGAACACCGAAACGATGGAATATTCCGAACGCGCGTAAGCTCTGGTGTGACGCTACGTCATAGCTTCGCTGCAGTGCAGAGCCCCGGTGAATGCCGGGGCTCTTTTGCGTTGCGGGGCAGGCGGGGTATTGGATTTGGGAGCCTCGGATCTCCCCAGTCGCGGGTATTTGTTGCCGATATGCAACTTTTCCGGCGGGCTGCGCACGCTGTCATCTTGGCCTGCCTAATATTTGCGCAGGGCCGTTGCGGGGCCTTAGCCGTCCGTCACCATGGTCACCGTGGCATCCCCCGCCTGCATCGCCGCCTTGGCGCGGTCATACCGCAGATAGGC
Source organism: Sulfitobacter sp. UBA1132 (assembly GCF_002311545.1). Classification (NCBI taxonomy): domain Bacteria; kingdom Pseudomonadati; phylum Pseudomonadota; class Alphaproteobacteria; order Rhodobacterales; family Roseobacteraceae; genus Sulfitobacter; species Sulfitobacter sp. UBA1132. Next base: position 75,779 of record NZ_DCAN01000019.1, read on the forward strand.
CAGTGCATAGGTGCCGGTGCGGGTAAAGATCGTACCAGCAGGTTTGCCATCGGCGGTGATGTCCGTGCCGGGTTCTACCGGCGCGCTGATCTCGACCTGGGCCAAACCTTTGCGCAGCTCGGTCTTGTGTTTCATGCGGGCCGTTACCTCTTGTCCGACGTAGCAGCCCTTGCGAAAATCCACGCCGTTCAGCCGCTCGAACCCCATTTCGAGGATAAAGCTGTCCGAGGTAAGCTCTGCCCCGGTTTCGGGGATCATATAGGTCACCCGCAGCGCGTCCCAATCGGTGGTGTCATCGGTTTGCGGTGTGTCGCGATAGGCGCGCCAGCCCATGCGGGCATCGCGAGGGTCGCTATAGGCATCGTCCGGTGCGTTCTCTAGCCCGCGGTGCAGATGCAATCCGGTCGCGTCTATCGTGACATCAGCCCGCAGCTTGTACATGGTCAGGCGCTGCACCAGCGCGTCGGCATCCGCTTCGGCCACGTCCAGCAAAACGCTGTCCCCGTCGGCGGACAGGAAGAAATCGGTGATGAATTTGCCTTGGGGCGTCAGGATCGCGGCATAGATCGGGGCCTGATCCAGCTTGCGGATATCGTTGGTCACAAGGCCCTGCAGAAACTCGCGGGTGTCGGGGCCTGACAGTCTCAGGATGCGGCGGCTGGTCATATCGCTTGTCCTTTCAATGGTTAACATGACATATAGCAGCGCAGTTCGAAGCTGAAAGGGGCAACCATGCGCGCGCCTATATCTGTTGTCATTCCGACCTTGAATGCCGAAGCGCCCCTGACCGGCTGCCTAACCGCCCTGATGGAGGGGCTGGAGGCGGGACTCATCCGCGAGCTGATCATCAGCGACGGGGGGTCAACCGACATGACCCTGACATTGGCAGAAGCATGGGGCGCAGAGATCGTCAGCGGTCCGGCATCGCGGGGCGGACAGTTGCGGCGCGGCTGTGCGAAAGCGCAATCCGACTGGCTGCTGGTGTTACACGCCGATACGCGGCTGGCACCGGGGTGGACGGGGCCCGTCACCGCGCATCTGCGGGGGCAGAAAGCGGGCTGGTGCCAGCTTCAATTTGACCAAGGCGGCATGGCAGGCAAAGCGGTGGCCGCTTGGGCGAACCTGCGTAGCCGTTTGGGGCTTCCCTATGGGGATCAGGGGCTGCTGCTGCCACGTGCGCTTTATCAATCGGTTGGTGGGTATCCTGATCAGCCGCTGATGGAAGATGTGGCGCTGGCGCGTGCCCTGCGCGGCCATCTGCTGGGGCTGGACGTCACCGCGGTGACGTCGGCCGACAAATACGCGCGGCAGGGCTGGTTGCGTCGCGGGGCGCGTAACCTATGGACATTGATCCGCTATTTCGCGGGGGTCGCCCCGGCCAAGCTGGCCGAAGGCTATGCCAAGTGATCAGCGTGCCGGGTGTTGGCCTAGTTGCCGAACAGCCGGAGCCCGATACGTTGCAGCAGGTTCGGCTCGACAGGTTTGAGGCCGCGTTCCATCCGCCGCATCGCCGCTAGATTGCGTCCGTCGCTGACGGTTTTTCCATCCTCGAACTGAAGCCGATAGAGATCGGCATAGATGCCGCCACGGGCCAGAAGGTCTTCGTGTTTGCCTTCGTCCATGACGCGACCACGGTCCATCACAACGATCTTATCCGCGCCGCGGATGGTAGACAGACGGTGGGCGATGACCAAGGTGGTGCGCCCCTGAGAGAGACGGTCCAGCGCTTGCTGCACGACTTTCTCTGACTGCGCGTCCAACGCGCTGGTGGCTTCGTCCAACAGCAGGATCGGTGTGTTGCGCAGCAGGGCGCGGGCGATCACGACACGTTGGCGCTGCCCCCCCGACAGGGCAGAGCCGCGCGGACCGACGCGGGTTTCAAGCCCGTGTTCAAGTTTGGGCAAAAAGTCCGACACATGCGCCGCATCCAGCGCTTGCTGCAGCTCTTCGTCAGATACATTCTCGCGGCCCAATACGATATTCTCGCGCAGGGTTTCGTCAAACAAAAGCGCCTCTTGCGTCACGACAGAGAACAAGCCGCGCAGCGCGGGGATGTCCATCTCTGTCAGGGGGACGCCCGCGATGCTGACGTTGCCCTCTTGCGGGTCGATCAGACGGGTCAACAGGTTGAATATCGTCGATTTCCCCGCGCCAGATGCACCGACAAGCGCCGTCGTCTCGCCTGCCGCAGCGTGCAGCGTGAGATTGTCCAGCACCTTGGCATCCCCGTAAGACAGGCTAACCCCTTCAAGCGCGATATGCGGTGGGGTGGTGGGCACAGGCGTGGGTTTGGCGGGCGAGGTGAGGTGTACCGGCTCGTCCATCAGCTCTTTCAGACGTTCCAGCGCGGCAGCAGCCGTCTGCCACAACCCGCTGATCGCCCCCAGACGGCGCAGCGGGTTAAAGGTGAACCCCATCGCGGTAAAGAAGGTCATGAACTGACCGATGGTTTTTTCGCCTTCGATTATTTCGTTGCCGCCATAAAGGATCACGGCCATGAACCCGAGGCCCGAGATGATGTCGATCATCCCCGGAATGGCCGAGTTCCCGAAAGAGGCACGTACCTCGGTACGGATATAGGTTCTGGTCAGGTCGCGGTATTGCTTGGCCTGATACTTCTCGAGCGCGTTGAGCTTGATTTGCACGATGCCGTGGAAAACCTCGTCTAGCCGTGTCGACAGGGTCGCGCCCAGATCCCGTGCCTCGCGCGACCGCGCGCGCACAAAGCGCTGCGCCAATGCTGCGGGCATGACCATCAGCGGCAATCCGATGCAGGCCAGCAGCGCCCAGACCGGGTCGATAGAGATCGCGACGCCGAGCAATACGATCAGCCCGATCAAGTCGCGACCGGCACCGGTGATCACCGCCTGCCAGACCGATCCGATGGCATTCACATCCGATTGCACGCGCTGGATCAGAAACCCCGGAGGATTCTGTTGGTGAAAGGCCCCGTCCTGCACCATCATCCGGTCCAGCAGATCGATCCGCATATCAGCCGCCGACTTCTGCTTGATGCGTGTCAGCAGCACCTTTTGCACCACACCCGACACGGCGCGCAGGACGAAAATGCCCACCAGCACCAAACCAACCCACAGCAATGCGCCTTTCTCACCAGCGACGAAGACCTGATCGAACATCGGCTGCATCAGCTTTGCCAACCCGCCCATGGTCGAGGCCTCGATCGACATGAAGATGATCGCGACAAGCAGCACCCACATATGCTTTTTCAGATAGTCGCGCCAAAGCCAGGTCAGCAGTTCGCGCGAGGTATAGGTCACATCACTCATATAAAGGCCGGTTCCTTTGGGCATATACAGTTACGGGTTTACGCAGCCCGTAGGGGCAGGGCAAGCTGCCTGCGCGCTTTGTGTGATTGACGCGGCGCTGGCTGCGGATAAGTTGCAAGAGATTTTTCCTGCTGAAGGGCCCTTGTGTCATGCCGAAACTTCCCAACCTGTCACAAGGGCGCGGCTACCTCGCGATCCCCGGTCCGTCGGTCATGCCCGAGGCTGTGTTGAACGCGATGCACCGTCCGGCCCCCAATATCTATGCCGGTGAGATCGTCGATATGATGCCGCCGTTGATGGAGGATCTGCGCCGTATCGCGGGCACGCAGCATCAGGTGGCGATGTATATTGGCAACGGCCACGCCGCCTGGGAGGCATCGCTGAGCAATGTCGTAGCCCCCGGTGACAAGGTGCTGGTGCCCGCGACAGGGCGGTTCGGCCACGGCTGGGGCGATGCCGCCACGGGGATCGGGGCAGACGTCGAGGTGATGGATTTCGGCCTGCAATCCACAATGGATATCGACCGGATCGCCGATCGTCTTGAGGCGGACACCAACCACGAGATCAAAGCCGTGCTGGCCGTGCATGTGGATACCTCGACCTCGGTGGTCAATGACATCGCCGGTCTGCGCGCGGCACTGGATGCGGCGGATCACCCTGCGCTGCTGATGGTGGACTGTATCGCGTCCTTCGCCTGTGACCGCTTCGAGATGGACAATTGGGGGGCCGATGTCATGGTCACCGCCTGCCAGAAGGGGCTGATGGTCCCGCCCGGCGTAAGCTTTGTCTTTTTCAACGACCGTGCGGCTGCGGTGCGCGATGCGATGCCACGGGTCAGCCGTTTCTGGGACTGGACCCCGCGCGCCAACCCCGAGGAGTTCTACCAGTACCACTGCGGCACGGCCCCCACGCACCATATCTACGGCCTGCGCGCGGCGCTGGATATGATCCACGACGAGGGGCTGGAAGCCGTCTGGCAGCGTCACGAGACCTTGGCGCGCGCGGTGTGGGCGGCCTGTGACGCGTGGGGGGCAGAGGGCGACCTTTCCCTGAACATCGCCGATCCCGCTTTGCGCAGCCATGCGGTGACAGCACTGCGGCTCAAGGCCCCCCAAGCGACAGAGCTGCGCGACTGGGTCGAAGGCAACATCGGCCTGACCCTCGGTATTGGACTGGGCATGGCCCCCAAGGGCAGCCCCGAAAGCCACGGTTTCTTCCGTCTGGGCCACATGGGGCACGTGAACGGACAGATGATCATGGGGATGCTCGGCGGGATAGAGGCCGGGATGTCCGCACTCGGGATCAAACGCGGCTCCGGCGCGCTAGAGGCGGCGGCGAAGGTGATCGGCGGGGCCTAGCCCCGTCGCGCGGCTATGCGATCGATCATGGCATTGACGGCCCAGCCCGACAGCACCACCGCCAGCAAACCCCATAGCGCCCAGATCACAACGAATAGCCACAGGATATTGACGCCGAACATCACGACGCAGGCGCTGGTATAGTTAGGGGCCGGTTGGCCGCGGTCGGAAGAGCGCATGATGCCACCTCGCAACTGGATCATGGCCCAGCATAGGCGGGATATGCGCTACGTCAGCCTTTTTTCGCATCCTCAAGGGCACCCGGCAACGCCGCGGCAAAGGCATCAAGGTTTTCTGGCGTGCCGCAGCTGACCCGAATACAGCGGTTCTGCGGCGCCGCGAAGGGCATGCGCACAAAGACGCCGCGCGCCACCAAACCGTCCAGTACCGCCTTGGCAAAGCTGCCGTCCGCCCCGCAATCAATCGCCACGAAATTCGCGGCAGAGGGAAGGGCAACCAACCCGTTATCCTCAGCGATCTGCGCAATCCGGTCCCGCGCCTCAGCGATTCGAGCCTGCACATGGGCCAGCCAGTCGCTGTCCTGCAAGGCCGCAAGCGCCCCGGCCTGGGCCGCGCGGTTCATCCCGAAATGGTTGCGCACCTTCCCAAAGGCTGTGATCAGATCCGGTGCGCCGATGGCATAGCCAACCCGCGCCCCCGCCAGACCATGGGCCTTGGAAAAGGTCCGCATCCGGATCAGACGCGGGTCATCGGCGACAAGATCGGGGGCGGTGCCCTCGGGGGCGCAATCGATATAGGCCTCGTCCAGCACCAGCAGACAGCCCTTCGGCAATGCTTCCAGCGCGCTGGAAATGACGGGCCCTTCATGCCAGCTTCCCATGGGGTTGTCGGGGTTCGCCAGATAGACCAGCTTGGCATCTACCTCGGCAGCTTTGGCAAATAGGGCCGCAGGATCCTCGTGATCACCGGCATAGGGGACCTTATGCAGCACACCGCCAAAGCCTGCCACGTGATAATTGAATGTCGGATAGGCCCCGTCCGAGGTCACGACCGCGTCCCCCTCCGTCACCATGAGCCGCACCAGATAGCCCAGCAACCCGTCGATTCCTTCGCCCACGATGATGTTGGCGGGCGAGATACCATGATGCTCCGCAAGGGCTGCGCGCAGGTCGTGGCTTTCCGGGTCGCCGTACATCCACTGCTGGGCCTGCGCCATTGCTTCTATCGCGCGGGGAGAGGGGCCAAAGACGTTCTCATTCGCCCCCAACCGCGCATCAAAGACGCGCCCCATGACGCGCTCCTGCGTTTCGGGGCCGACAAAGGGCACGGTAGAGGGCAGGGCGTCGGCAAGCGGGGTGAGGCGATACTGTGTCATGGGGATCAGCTACTGCATCTGCCCTGCTTCGGGCAAGTGACATCAGCATGCCCGCGCGCGGTTTTGGGTGCCGTAGCGTTTCGCTTTGCAACATGCGGACTTCATGCCCAAACTCACGAAAATTCAAGGAGGACCCAATGAGCCGCGTTTCCGTCACCTATGACAATCACATCGCCCATGTGCGCCTGACCCGCGCCGATAAAATGAATGCCGTCGATCAGGATATGATCGACGCCGTCATCGCCGCCGGGAACGAGGTCGCTGCATCGAACGCGCGTGCCGTCGTGATCTCGGGCGAGGGCCGGGCGTTCTGCGCGGGAATCGACATCGGCAATATGGGGGCGCTGGCGGGCGGTGACCCGACGGAACGGATGATGACGCGCACCCATGGCGACGGCACCACCAACCAGTGGCAAGAGGTCGCGATGGTCTGGACCCGCGTCGGCGTGCCAGTGATCGCGGCGCTGCATGGCAAGACCTACGGCGCGGGCCTGCAACTCGCGCTCGGGGCCGATATCCGCATCGCGGCCCCTGATACCGAAATGGCGGTGATGGAGATGAAATGGGGCATTGTCCCGGACATGGGCGGCATGGTCCTGCTGCCCAAACTGGTGCGCGGCGACGTGCTGCGCCTGATGACCTATACCGCGCAACCCATCGGGGCAGAGCAAGCCGAACGCTGGGGCCTCATCACCCAAATCGCCGAAGACCCGCTGGCCGCCGCGATGGCGCTTGCCACCACCATCGCCGGCAAAAGCCCGAGCGCCATCAAGGCCGCCAAACGTCTGACCGCCTTGGCAGAGACGGGAACCGAAACAGAGGTTTTGCGCGCGGAATCCCGTGAACAGGCGGCGCTGCTGGGACGCCCGCACCAAATGGAAGTCATCGCCGCCGAGTTCGGCAAACGCCCCGCGGTCTTCAAAGACTAGCGCCGCAAAAAAGTCAGCCCCGACTGATCGCTCAGACGGGGCCTTCCAAATGGACGATCTTTGCTTCCCAGCGAGGACCGCAGGCGTATCTTGCACCGGTATTCGTTTCCAAATGGTAAAAAATCCTCGCCGAAGGCATCTTTTGGAGCGTCAAAAGAGATTTTTGCCTTCGGCGAGGATTTAAAGCCATTTGGAAGCGGTGCTGATTATCCCAGCTCGGCCAAACGGTTCAGAGCGGCCTGAAGCTGGTCCGCTTCTTCCTGCCGCGCATCAAGGTTGCTTTGGGCTTCCGCGACGACCTCCGCCGGGGCGGAGGCGGCGAATTTGGGGTTGTTCAGACGTCCTTTCAGTCCGCCGATTTCTTTACCCAGCTTATCCAGCGACTTTTGCAGACGCGCTTTTTCCGCGTCGATGTCGATCAGCCCCGCAAGCGGGAGGCCAAAGCTCGCGCCCGGCGCGGCGATGGAGACAGTGCCTTTGGGGAAGCTTTCTGCCTTCTCAAGGGTTTCGACCCGCGCCAGACGTTTGATCATCGCCTCGTTGCGGTCCCATGCGGTTTGGCCGGCGTCGTCCATATCGGTGTAAAGCATGGGCACTTTGAGCCCCGCAGGCACATGCATCTGTTGACGTGCTGAACGAATGGATTCGATCAGGCCGATCACCCAGTTGAGTTCGCGGTCGGCATCAGCGTCCAGCATCTCGGCGGTGCTGTAGGTCGGCCAGTCGCCATGCACCAGCATCTTGGGACGGGTCGCTGTGGTCTGCCACAGTTCCTCGGTGATGTAGGGCATGATCGGGTGGAGCAGTACAAGGCATTGATCCAGCACCCATTTCAGCGTCTGGCGAGTCTCGGCGGCCTCTGGCGCGTCGTCTTGCAGCAGGGGTTTGGAGAGCTCGACATACCAGTCGCAGACCTTGCCCCAGACAAAGGCATAAAGCGCATTGGCCGCGTCATTAAAACGGTAGTTGTCCAGTGCTGCGTCGACCTCTTCGCGGACGCGGGCGGTTTCGCCGATGATCCATTTGTTCAGCGTGTGATCGACCTGGGTGTGGCTGGTGTAGGTCACCGCCGCGACGCTGTCCTCGAACACGCCGTTCATCTCGGCGAAACGGTGGGCGTTCCACAGTTTGGTGCCGAAGTTGCGGTAGCCGGCGATGCGTGCGGTCGACAGTTTCAGGTCGCGCCCCATGGCGGCCATTGCCGTCAGGGTAAAGCGCACCGCATCCGCGCCGTATTCATCGATCAGGTCCAGTGGGTCCAGCACGTTGCCAAGCGATTTGGACATCTTCTTGCCCTTCTCGTCGCGCACCAGCGCGTGGACATAGACTGTATCAAACGGCTTTTGATCGACCACGGCGTATTGCATCATCATCATCCGGGCGACCCAGAAAAAGATGATGTCAAAGCCGGTGATCAGCACTGAAGTGGGGAAGTATTTCGCCAGCTCATCCGTCTGTTCTGGCCAGCCGAGCGTGCCGATGGGCCAGAGGCCCGAGGAGAACCACGTGTCGAGAACATCAGGGTCGCGGGTGAGCGTCTTGCCGGGGGCCATCGCCTGCGCTTCGGCTTCGGTTGCCGCGCAGTATTCCTTGCCCTCGTCGTCGAACCACACTGGTATCTGGTGCCCCCACCACAATTGGCGCGAGATGCACCAGGGTTCGATGTTTTCCAGCCAGTTGAAGTATACCTTGCGGTCCTGTTCGGGCAGGATCTGTACTTCGCCGTTGCGCACCGCGTCGATGGCGGGTTGCACGATCTTCGAGGTCTCGACAAACCATTGATCGGTCAGCATCGGTTCGATCACCACTTTCGACCGGTCGCCGAACGGCTGCATGATCTTTTTGGGCTCGACCAACGGGACCAGCGTCTCGTCCCGCTCTTCGCCGCCTTCTTCGGGGGCGAGGGGGGCTTTGACGGGTTTGCCCAAACGCGGATCGGTCGGCGGCACCATGACCGCGAGGCCTTCGGCGGTGATGTCGGCAATGACCTTGGTGCGCGCCTCGAACCGGTCGAGGCCGCGGTATGCGTCGGGGACGAGGTTGATCTCTGTCGCGTCCGCAGGCGCGTCTTCGCGGCCTTCAGCGACGGCGGCCGCGCGTTCTGCGGCGGCGTCATAGGGCAGGCCGTCGGCGCGCATGGCACCGCGGGTGTCCATCAGCGCGTAGAGCGGGATGTTGTTGCGTTTGGCGACGCCGTAGTCGTTGAAGTCATGGGCGCCGGTGATCTTCACCGCGCCCGAGCCGAAATTCTTGTCGGGGTATTCGTCGGTGATGATCGGGATACGGCGGCGCTGCGCCTTGGGGCCAACGGGGATTTCACACAGCTTGCCAACGATCGGCGCATAGCGTTCGTCGGAGGTGTGTACCGCGACCGCGCCATCGCCCAGCATGGTTTCGGGGCGGGTCGTGGCGATAGAGATATAGTCGCGTTCCTCGGAAAGCGTCACGTTACCGTCTTCGTCTTTCTCGACGTACGTATAGGTCGCGCCATCGGCCAGCGGGTATTTGAAGTGCCACATGTGCCCGTCGACTTCGGTGGATTCGACCTCGAGGTCGGAAATCGCCGTCTCGAAATGCGGGTCCCAGTTGACCAGACGCTTGCCGCGATAGATCAGGCCCTTGTTGTACATATCCACGAAGACCTTGATCACGGCGTCGTGGAAGTTGCCTTCCTCGCCCGCGGGGGCACCGGGGGCACCGGACATGGTAAAGGCGTTGCGCGACCAATCAAGCGAGGTGCCAAGGCGTTTGAGCTGGCCGATGATCGTGCCGCCGGACTTCTGCTTTTGCTCCCAGACCTTGGCGGTGAAATCCTCGCGGGTGAAATCAGTGCGGCGTTTGCCGTCTTTGGCAAGCTCGCGTTCCACTACCATCTGCGTCGCAATACCGGCGTGGTCCTGACCGGGCTGCCACAGCGTGTCAAAGCCGCGCATCCGGTGCCAACGCACCAGAATATCCTGCAATGTATTGTTGAACGCGTGGCCCATGTGCAGCGATCCTGTCACGTTGGGCGGCGGGATCATGACCGAAAAGGTTTCCTTGCGCGAGGCATTGGCACCGGCCTTGAAGGCACCGGACTCTTCCCATGCGGCATAGAGGCGGGCTTCGGCCTGGGCGGCGTCAAAATTCTTGTCGAGGGCCATGATCAGCGTCCTTCTATTCACGTAGCGCTTTGAGCTTTGGGATGATCTAGCCGAGCGGGGCGTAAAGGGGAAGGCTGGGGGGCCGAAAACTTGGCGTAGCAGCCCCAGCTTTCGCCCCGCGTCGTATGGACATCGCCGGTTTGGCGCTTAAGGTCGGGCGCAACACCAAGATGATGATCAAAGGATGCCGCCAGATGGAAAAATTCGGGAAAAGCCAACCGGTCAAACGGGTCGAGGATGTGCGGTTTCTGACCGGCGAGGGGCGCTATGTGGATGACATCGCGCCAACCGACGCGCTGCATGCCTATTTCTTCCGCTCGCCCGTCGCACATGGGGTGATCACGACGCTGGATGTCACAGATGCGGTCGAGGCAGAGGGCGTGCATGCGGTGCTCACGATCGAGGATCTGGAAGCGGCGGGGATGGATATCTCTATGGCGGCGACCGTGTTGCAGAACCGCGATGGCACGGAAGGGGCCAAGCCCTTGCGTCCGATGCTTGCCAAGGGGCGCGTGCGCTTCGTGGGAGAGCCCGTCGCGGTGGTGATTGCCGAGACATTGAACCAGGCGCGCGACGCGGCGGAGCTGATCGCATTCGACGTTGACGATTTGCCCACCCATATGACGTTGGAGCGGGGCGGCGAGACGCTGCACCCCGAAGCGCCGGACAACATGGCGTTCGACTGGGGCATGGGCGACGAGGCGGCGACGCAAAAGGCATTTGATGCCGCAGCGAAAACCGTCAGCCTGAACGTGGGCGACAACCGTATCATCGTCAACGCGATGGAGCCGCGCGGCTGCTATGCGGAATGGAACGACGGCAAGGTGCATCTTGCGAACAACGGGCAGGGCGTCTGGGTGCACAAGGGCAACCTCAAGCGCGTTTTCGGGCTGGATGATGACCACGTACAAGTCACAAACCCCGACACAGGCGGCGGTTTCGGCATGAAGGCGGCAGCCTATCCCGAATATTTCTCGGTCGCGCAGGCGGCGCGGGCCTTGGGGCGTCCGGTGCGCTGGATGTCGGACCGGACCGAAGCCATGCTCAGCGACAATGGCGGGCGCGATCTCACCTCGCTTGCGGAATTCGCCTTTGACGAAAACAACAAGATCACGGCCTACCGCGTCCGCACCAAATGCAACCTCGGGGCCTATAACAGCCAGTTCGGCCAGCCCATTCAGGCGCTGCTGTTCAGCAAGGTCTTGATGGGTGTCTATGATGTGCAGACCACATGGCTGCAGGTCGAAGGCTACTACACCAATACGGTGCAGACCGATGCTTATCGTGGTGCCGGCCGACCCGAGGCGATCTATGTGCTGGAGCGCTTGATGGACCGCGCCGCGCGCGAGTTGGGCGTCGACCCGTGGGAGCTGCGCCGGATCAACTTTATCAAGCCCGAACAGTTTCCCTATACCTCTGCCACGGGCGAGCATTACGATGTGGGCGAATTCAACCGCTTGCTGACCCGCGTCGCCGTCGAGGCGGATCATGATGGCTTTGCAGCGCGCAAGGCGGCGGATGCGGCCAAGGGGCTGCTGCGCGGGCAGGGGCTTTGCTATTACATCGAAAGCATCCTTGGCGATCCGGCAGAGGGGGCCAAGGTCGCGTTCAACGAAGACGGCACCGTGTTCATCTATGTTGGCACTCAATCGAACGGGCAGGGGCATGAAACCGTCTATGCGCAATTCCTGTCGGATCAGACCGGGATCCCGGCTGAATTGATCCATGTCATTCAAGGCGATAGCGATCTGATCAAACAGGGCGGCGGGACCGGCGGCTCGCGCTCTGTCACCACGCAAAGCACGGCAACGCTGGCGACGGTGGCCAAGATGACCGAAGCTTTCACCGCCTTTCTGTCTGACGAAATGGGCGTGCCGGCGGCGCAGATCAGCTTTGACGACGAACGCTTCCGCGCGGACGGGTCGAACATGACCCCCACCATGCTGGAAGTCGCCGAGATGGCCCGCCAGAAAGGCCGCGACGATCTGCTGGTACACCACGAACGGGCGACTTTGCCGGGGCGCAGCTATCCCAACGGGGCGCATGTATCAGAAGTTGTGATCGACCCCGAAACAGGCGTTGTGACCGTCGACCGCTATACGGTGGTGGATGATTTTGGCAATCTGATCAACCCGATGCTGGCCGAAGGTCAGGTGCATGGCGGGGTGGTGCAGGGCATCGGCCAGGCTATTCAGGAGCATGTGGTCTATGACGAAGACGGCCAGCTGCTGACGGCCTCTTTCATGGATTACGCGATCCCGCGCGCGGCGGATGTGCCGTTCGTGTCCTTCAACTCCGAACCCGTGCCATCTACGGCGAACCTGATGGGGATGAAGGGTTGTGGCGAGGCGGGGACCGTGGGCGCATTGGCGGCCGTGTCGAACGCGGTACAGGATGCCCTGTGGGAGCGTGGCGTGCGTCAGGCCGACATGCCGTTCACACCGCATAAAGTCTGGGCCTTGCTGAACGACAGCGTCATCGCGGCAGAGTGAGCTTGGCTTGTCTCGGGGCGCATCACCCGCCCCGAGGCAGGGGGTTAGCTCGTGATCTTCATCACGATGCAGGTGGTTGAACCGGTGGCATACAGCTTGCCATCCTCGACCCCGCGAATTTCGCCATGTGCGACACCGGTAGAACGACCCACGTGATCGGTCGTTCCGATGCAGTCGATCTGCATGCCCAAGGGGATCGAACGCAGAATGTTAATCTTGTATTCCAGGGTCGTATAAACCGACCCGCGCGGGACTTTGGTCATCACGGCGCAGGCCATCGCGGAATCGAGCAAGGTGCCGTACCAGCCCCCATGGACGGTCCCCATCGGGTTGGTCACGTTGAATTCGGGCGTGCCGCGAAATACCGCGCGGCCCTCGGACACGTCATGCAGCGCATAGCCCAAGGTGCCGCCAATGGGCGGGCCGGGGTTGGTGCCGTCCAGGATCTTCTGCATGAATTCCAACCCGCTGAGAGAGAGCGCTTCGGATTGGCTCAGCAAATCTTCGGGTGTTTCGGCGAGGCGTGGCATAAAAAATCTCCGGCAGTTGAATGCCGGAGAAGACTGTTCTGTTCTTGACCCAAGGGCAAGTTGTGCGGTGGTTTTACGCCACGTCGGACAGCGATGTTTGCGCCGTCACCCCAAGGGCACGACAGACAGCACGGGTCAGCTCGGGCCGGTTGAGCGTGTAGAAGTGCAGGTTCTCGACACCTTCCGACACCAGCTCGCTGCACATTTCGGTGCAGAGCGCGGTGGACAGCAGATCGTGGCGGTCATCGCGGATCGCGGCGGCATAGGCTTCGTCCAGTGCTGCAGGCACGCTGGCCCCACAGCGGGTGGCAAAGTTGCGCGCCGATTTCCAGTTTGTCACCGGCATGATGCCCGGGGTGATCGTCTTGGTGATCCCCGCCGCGGCACAGGCGTCGCGGAAGCGCAGGAATGTTTCGGTCTCGAAGAAGAACTGGGTGATTGCCTCGTCCGCGCCAGCGTCGAATTTGCGTTTCAGCCATTCGACGTTTTGCGCCTGATCATGGGATTCGGGGTGCGGTTCGGGGTAGGCCCCGACGCGCAGGGTGAACTTGCCGGTCTTTGCCAGCGCCTCGATCAGCTCGACACTGTCGGCAAAGCCGTCCGCGTGGGGCGTGAAGGTCGGTGCACCGTTTTCGGGATCCCCGCGCAGGGCGACAATATCGGTCACGCCGATCTCGGCAAAGCTGTCGGCGACCTCAAGCGTTTCGGCCTTGCTGGCCCCCACGCAGGTCAGATGCGCGGCAACGGGCAGGCCAGAGGTGCGGCGCAGCACATGGGCAGAATCATGGGTCAGGTCGCGGGTAGACCCGCCCGCGCCGTAGGTCACGGAAAAGAAACGTGGGGCCAGCGGTGCCAGGGCCTGCGCCGTGTCCCAAAGACGGAACGACGCGTCCACGGATTTGGGCGGGAAGACTTCGAATGAAACGGCGGGACTGGTCATTTTTACGATCCTGTTTTTAGCTTTCGTCTCTTGTCGCACAGATGCGGTTGTGAAACAAACTCATAACTTTCATTTTCAACATGAGGAACGCCTCATATGCATATCGAGTTCCGTCACCTGCGCACCATTCAGGCGATTCACGAAGCAGGCGGGCTGGCCCGCGCAGCAGAGACGATGAACATCACCCAATCAGCCCTGTCCCATCAGGTAAAGGGGTTGGAGGATCAGGCTGGCGTGGAACTGTTCGTGCGCCGGTCCAAGCCGCTGAAGCTGTCGCCCGCAGGCTTGCGGCTGCTCAAGCTGGCGCAGCAGGTCTTGCCGCAGCTTGAAGCAGCGCAGGCCGAATTCATGGGTCTGCGCGCGGGCAGCACAGGCCGCATGCATATCGCGATCGAATGTCACGCCTGTTTCGAATGGCTGTTCCCCGTGCTCGAACAATTCCGCAAAAGCTGGCCCGATGTGGATGTCGATATCCGCCCCGGTCTGGCCTTTGACGCCTTACCTGCCTTGCTGCGCGAAGAAGTCGATCTGGTGGTGTCTTCCGACCCCGAAGAGCTGCCGGGCGTGAAATTCGTCGAGCTGTTTGATTACAAGGCGGTCTTTGTCGCCTCCAGCACGCATCCCTTGGCGCAGAAGCCCTTTGTTGAAGCGGCGGATTTCAGGGGCGAGACGCTGATCACCTATCCGGTGGAACGGACCCGTCTGGATGTGTTCAGCCAGCTCTTGATCCCCGCCAAGGTCGAACCGCTGGCGATCCGGCAGGTGGAGCTTACGGCGGTGATCCTGCTGCTGGTCGCGTCGAACAGGGGCGTATCGGTGCTGCCCGATTGGGTCGTGCGCGAGGTGAAATATAGCAATGATTACGTCACCCGTCCGCTGACCGAGAACGGCATCACCCGCAGGCTTTATGCGGCGGTGCGCGAGGATGATCTGGAGAAACCTTTTATGACCAAGCTCTTGGGGTTGGCAGGGGAAGAGGCGCGCAAACTGCAGCGGGCCTGATCGCTGCTGCCCTTAGCGGTGCAGCCGCGGGTCGAGCGCGAAGTCTTCCTGCACCACATCGTCGTAGTGATCGGCTGCCTTTTGGGCGTCAAAGATCAGGTTCCAGCTGTGCCGCGATACCGTTGACGGGATCAGCACAAACAGGTGATCGCGCAGCAGCGCGTCGCCAAACCCCTTTTGCCCCGCACCATGGGCACCGGGCACCAGCCAGTTCGGGTTGGGGACATCCGCGGCTTGCACCATATGCACCGTCGTCGGGTCGATCACACGGCCTGATGTCAGCACGTGATGCGCGGTGTCCAGCGCCTTGAACCCCTTGTGCACCGCAACCTCGAGGATCGCGGTGGCAGGGTCGAGCGCGGTATAGACCGCCCGCACACCGCTGCTGTTCCAGCGTCCACCGACGCGGTAAGCCCCTTCGCCGCTGTGCCATGTGGGCGCATGCTGCCGTTGATCCAGCCGCCAAAAACGCAGCTCGCCCGTCCCAAGCGGCGGGGGCAAAGGGGTCAAGCGTAGACCCCGTACTCCATCCGGGTGAGCGCGTTTTCAACGGCTTCCGCCCCCGCTGCCGACGACAGCAGGTCAATCGGACGGCGGTTATCAAGGCCGATGGCAGGGGCCAGCATCCATGCTTCTGCCGCGTCCTGATCGCCCAAGACGTCCGTCGCCTGCGCCAGTAGCTCGGCAAAGCGCCACGCGCGGCTGCTTTGTTCGGGGGACAGACGGTCCTTGCCCTTGTCGGCTTTCTTGCGCTGAAGCGTGCGCAGGCTCATCCCGATCGCCTTGTTCAGCGCATCGCCCGAGGACAACACCGACACGGTATCGACCAGATGCAGCAGCGCTTTCGAGGAAATGCCTTTGACGATCACATCATGCGCATCAAGCGAGTTGCGCACCGTCTGGTTGATCACCTTGCGCCCGCCCAGCAGATGAAAGGCACGCACGGCGTCCTCTGCATCCACGTCGATCAGGGGGATTGCACTGCTGTCGGATTGAAAGGCCGTCGCACCCATGGCTGAACTCCTTTTCGTCATGTGTCGTAAAATATATGACACGTGACGCGGTGTTTTTCAAGGGGGCGGGGGGCTCGCATTCATGCGATAAAGGGCAGGGGCGCGGACGCCCCCGCCGGTAGGGTGTTAGCCAACCTTGACGATGGCCTTGCCTTGGTTGCCACCGGTCAACAGGTCCATGAACGCTTGTGGCGCGTTTTCCAGACCCTCGGTAATGTCCTCTTTCACCGCAATGGTGCCGTCGGCGACCTTGGGGGCGACTTCCTTGAGGAACTTGGGGAAGTTGTTCCAATGGTTCGAGATGATGAAGCCGTTCACGCTGAGGAAGTTCACAAGGATCGTGCGCCAGAGTTTCGGCGCGGTCAGCGCCTCTTCGGCGGCACCAGCACCCAGACCACCGGCGTTATACCATGCGATCATACCGCAGATCGGGATACGCCCATGCGGGTTCATCATCGGGATCACGGCTTCAAGCACTTTGCCACCGACGTTTTCAAAATAGATGTCGATCCCCTTGGGGCAGGCGTCTTTCAACGCGGCGCGCAGGGATTTCGCGTCGTCATAGGCGCGGTGGTCGATGCATTCGTCAAAGCCAAAGTGTTCCTTGGCCATGGCGCATTTGTCCGCGCCGCCCGCAATGCCCACGACGCGCAGCCCGTGCGACTTGGCGATCTGGCCGACCATCGACCCGACCGGACCCGTTGCCGCCGCGACGACGAGTGTTTCACCCTCCTTCGGGCGACCATATTCCATCAAACCTTGCCAGCCGGTAAATCCGGGCATGCCCAGAACCCCAAGCGACGTGGTGATCGACACCTGATCCGGATCGACCTTGCGCAGTTGGTTCGCAGGCAGCACGCCATGGGTGGCCCAGCCCAGCATCCCGAACGCATGATCGCCGGGTTTGAAGTCGGGGCTGTTGGAGGCGATGACCTCCCCGACCGAACCGCCCTCCATCGTGCCGCCGACAGGTACCGGGGCCGCATAGGATTTCGCGTCGTCCATGCGGCCACGCATATAGGGGTCAAGCGACATGTATTTCACACGGACCAGCACTTCGCCGTCACCGGGGGTGGGCACGGGCCCTTCTTCAAGGCGGAAGTTATCGGCGGTCGGGGCCCCGTCAGGGCGCGACGCAAGCACAATTCGTTTCATCTGGTCGGACATTTTGCTTTCCTCCTTAGCAATGTTTCTGGCACGTTATATGGAAATCGAAGGCAAGCAAGGCAACCGCGCGCGCCACGTTGCGTCAGATGCCGCTGCCCCCTTGGCAAATCCGGCATGGGGGCTTATACGCACGGCCTGATCCATCAAAGGACACGGAAATATGGTTGGCAGTGCAAATCTAAACATCATGATCAAGGCGGCCCGCCGAGCGGGGCGCGGGTTGGTCAAGGATTTCCGTGAGGTCGAGAACCTTCAGGTGTCCATGAAGGGGGCCGGCGACTTTGTCAGCCGCGCCGATATTCAGGCGGAAAAGACGCTCAAGGCCGAACTGATGGGCGCACGCCCGACCTATGGCTGGCTGGCCGAAGAGGGTGGTGAGGAAGAGGGCCAAGACCCCACACGCCGCTGGATCGTCGATCCGCTGGACGGGACAACGAACTTTTTGCACGGTCTGCCCCATTGGGCGGTCTCCATCGCGCTGGAGCATAAAGGCCAGATCGTCGCGGGCGTCGTCTTTGATCCCGCCAAGGACGAGATGTTCTTTGCCGAAAAAGGCACCGGTGCCTGGATGAACGAAGGCCGTTTGCGTGTCTCGGGCCGTTCGCGGATGATTGAATCGGTTTTTGCCACCGGTCTGCCCTTTGGCGGTCGCGGAGATTTGCCGGACACCCTGCGTGATCTGGGCCGCATCTTGCCGGTCTGCGCCGGTGTGCGTCGCTGGGGCTCTGCCGCGCTGGATCTGGCCTATGTGGCCGCTGGTCGCTATGATGGCTACTGGGAGCGCCGGTTGAACAAATGGGATCTGGCAGCGGGCATGTTGATCGTGCGCGAAGCAGGCGGCATGGTCGAGCCACTGAACCCCGAAGGCAACATCCTGGACGATGGCGAGATCGTCTGCGCGAATGAGGCATTGTTCAGCGGATTTTCAAAAATTGCACGCGGGTGATCCTGTGGCCGAGGGCGGGATGCCTTCGGCGAGGATTTAAACCATTTGGAAGCGCCCGTCGGCTATTTGTCTGACGGGTGGTTGATACCGTCGGTGTAGGGGATCGGTTCCTGCGTCCAGGGCGCGGCCCCGTCGAGACACCCCAGATTGACGCCGCATTGCGCGGGGTCGGATCGACGCTGGTGGTACATGTAGATGCCACAGATCTTGCAGAAGTAATGTTTCGCCGTATGGGTGCCCCAGGTGTAGAGCGTCAGATGCTCGGCCCCTTTGGTCACCTTGAGCGTGCTGGTGAGCGCCGTCACCGCCGGTGCCGCGCGGCGGCGGCAAAAGGAACAGGTGCAGCGTGTGGCAGAGGAGAGTCCCTCTGGCAGGGTGGCGGTCAGGGTGACGCTGCCGCAGTGACAGGTCGCGCTATGGGTGCTGGCGGTCATTTTCGTTTCACTTTCGGGATACGGCTGGCGGAGGTGGGGTAGGTCGCTTGCGGGTGCGGCGGGTGGCCGTCCGTGGCCGACCAGAAGCGCGGCCCGCCCAAGCGCAGCCACAGCGGAATGGTCAGCACCATCCCCACGATAAATCCGCCCGCGTGCGCCCAGTAGGCGACACCGCCCACGGTCGGGTCCGCCCCGACGCCACCGATAAACTGCATCCCCAGCCACAAGCCCAGCATGATCCATGCGGGGATCGGGAAGATGCGGAAGAACACGATAAAGATGATCAGGATGTCGACCTTGGCTTTGGGGTAAAGCAACAGATAGCCGCCCATCACCCCCGCAATCGCGCCCGATGCCCCGACTGTCGGGACCGGCGAATAGGGGGCAGAGATCACATGGGCCAGCGCCGACAGCAGCCCGCAGGCGAGATAGAATAGCAGATAGGCACCGTGGCCCATCTCGTCCTCTATATTGTCGCCAAAGATGTAGAGAAACAGCATGTTACCCGCGAGATGCATCCAGCCGCCATGCAGGAACATCGAGGTGAGGATGCCGGTATAGCCATCCCCCGTGGTAACGCGGCCGGGGATGAGCGCCCAGTCGAAGAAGAAGATATTGAGCGCGCGGTCGTCGCTGAAAAGCCCGACATAGCTGAGGAAAACGCCGATATTCACCGCCATCAGCAGATAGGTGACATAGGGCGTGCGGCCGGACGGGTTGTGATCGCGAATGGGGAACATGGGCTGACCCTTAGCCATTGCGCGGGTGTGGTCAAGGGCGGGCGTCGCACGCCCGCCCATGTGGCAGATCAGCCGGCAGCCCCCAGCAGCTGCGCGTTCCCGCCAGAGGCGGTGGTGTCGACGCAGACATGGCGTTCGGCGCGGACGCGGGCGGTATCTGGAAGCCCGCGCAGCAGCGGGATGATCGACCCGTCGCGTTCAGACAGGGCTTGTTCCAGTTTGCGCGCGGTCGCCTCGTCACCCCACCAGAGCACACCACCATAGGCTGGCCCATCGGTCAGCGCGGTCGCGTCGATGCTGCCCGACAGTTCTACCGCATTCCCGCCAAGGGCCGTGACCGCGCGGGCTTGCTCGGCTGCGGTGTCCTTGCCCGGCCCCATGCACAAGAGCGCCGGACGCGGCAGGGTGCTGAGCCGGTTGGATTCGCCCGTAGGCCCCGGCAGCGTGATGGTTTCAAGAAAGGCCCCACTGTGGCCGGGCAGCTTGGGCAGGTCTTTCTGCGTGCTGTCCCATGTGTCCTCCACCACCTTGAGGTCAGGCGCGCTGAAACGGGGAAGGTAGTTCGGACCGCCCGCTTTCGGACCTGTACCCGACAGGCCTTCGCCGCCGAAGGGCTGGCTGCCGACGATCGCGCCGATCTGGTTGCGGTTGACGTATATGTTGCCCGCCTCGATCCGTTCCGAGACATGCTGCACCCGGTCATCGATGCGGGTGTGCAGCCCGAAGGTCAGCCCGTAGCCTGTGGCATTGATCGCGTCGATGACCTTGTCGAGCTCGGTCGCCTTGAACGTGGCGATGTGCAGGACGGGGCCGAAAATCTCGCGCTCCAGATCCGCGATCCCGTTCACGCGGATCATTGTCGGCGCGATGAAAGTGCCGACGGTGGGGGCGGTCAGCTCGGCGATGATCCGGCCCTCGGCGCGGGCGGTCTCGATATGCTCGGCGATGCCTTTTTGCGCGGTCTCGTCGATCACGGGGCCCACGTCGGTCGAGATGTCCCAAGGGTTGCCCATGACCAGCGCGTCCATCGCGCCTTCCAGCATCTCGATCACATCTTCGGCGATGTCTTCCTGAATATAGAGACAGCGCAGGGCAGAACAGCGTTGCCCGGCAGATTGGAAGGCGCTTTCGACAACCGATTGCACGGCCTGTTCGGGCAGGGCGGTGCTGTCGACGATCATGGCGTTCAGCCCCCCCGTTTCCGCGATCAGAATTGCACCGGGGTCACAATGTTCAGCCATCGCGGACCGGATGCGCAGCGCTGTGGCGGTAGATCCGGTGAAGGCCACACCGTTGATCCGTTTGTCCGAGGTCAGCGCCGCGCCGACTTCGCCACCGCCGGGCAGCAGTTGCAACGCGTGACGGGGCACGCCGGCATCATGCAGCAAGGTCACGGCAAGGAAGGCGATCAGCGGGGTCTGTTCCGCCGGCTTGGCCAGCACCGCATTGCCCGCAGCCAGTGCCGCGCTGACCTGCCCGCAGAAAATCGCCAGCGGGAAGTTCCACGGCGAGATGCAGGTGAAAATGCCGGCGGGGGGTGTGTTGGTCGCCTGCTGTGCGTAGTAGCGCAGGAAATCCACCGCCTCGCGCAGCTCTGCCACGCAGTCGGGCAGGCCTTTGCCGGCCTCGCGCGACAGCAGGGCGAAAATCTCGCCGTAGTGCGATTCCAGCATATCGGCTGCGCGCAACAGGACCTCGCGGCGTTCCTCTAGCGGGGTGTCCCAGACGGCGGCATTGTCCAACGCTTTGGCGACATCAGCCTCGGACGCGTTGCGCACGGTGCCGGGGCTGCGGCCAGAGGCGGCAGGGTTCATCAGGCGTGCCGATTTCTTGGGCTTTGCCTCGCCGTTCAACAGCGGCACAGCGGCCCAACGGTGGGCTTTCCACGGCGCGCGGGCGGATTCGATCACATCCAGCGTCGGGGTATGCATCAGATCGAACCCCATCGAGTTCACGCGCGCGGGGGCGTAAAGCTCGGGCCCGGTGGGGATGTGCAAACCGCTTTCCGCGAGGCTGTCGAAGGGGTCGGCAGCGACGACCTCGGGGGCGACGTCTTCGTCGACGATCTGGTTCACAAAGCTTGAGTTCGCGCCGTTTTCCAACAGGCGTCGCACAAGATAGGCCAGCAGATCGGCATGTGCGCCCACGGGGGCGTAGACGCGACAATGGGTGCCGTGCTTGTCCATCACGATGTTATGAAGGGTTTCGCCCATGCCGTGCAGACGTTGGAATTCGAACTTCTCTTTATCCTCGGCCATATGCAGTACGGCGGCGACCGTATGCGCGTTATGGGTGGCGAACTGCGGATAGATCCGGTCGGTCATGTTCAGCAGTTTGCGCGCGTTGGCGATATAGGACACATCGGTCGCAGCTTTTTGGGTGAAGACGGGGAAACCTTCGACACCTTTGACCTGTGCGCGTTTGATCTCGGTGTCCCAGTAGGCGCCTTTCACCAAGCGGACCATCAGTTTGCGGTCGTGGCGGATCGCCATGTCATACAGCGCATCGATCACCACACCAGCGCGGGGGCCATAGGCCTGCACCACGATGCCGAAACCGTCCCAACCGGACAGCGCAGGTTCGGAGAGCACTTTTTCGATCACATCCAGCGAAAGGCCCAGACGGTCGGCTTCCTCGGCGTCGACGTTCAGCCCCATGCCGGCGGATTTCGCCAGCAAGGCAAGCGCCCTCAGACGCGGCACCAGATCACGCATGACGGATGCTTCTTGCGCTACCTCATAGCGCGGATGCAGGGCCGACAGCTTGACCGAGATGCCGGGGTTCTTGCGGCTGTCTTTGTGCACGCAGGCCGTCGCGATGGCAGAGATCGCGCGGCTGTAGCTTAGGTGATAGCGTTTGGCATCGCTTTCGGTGCGCGCGGCTTCGCCCAGCATGTCATAGCTGTAGGTATAGCCTTTCTTCTCCATGCCCTTGGCGCGTTCCATCGCGGCGTTGATATTCTCGCCCAGAACAAACTGGCGGCCCATTTCCTTCATCGCGCGGCTGACGGCGGTGCGGATCACCGGTTCGCCCAGACGTTTGATGGCTGCGCGCAGGTGGCGCACGGGGCCGGGTTGGTCATCGTCCAGCACGCGGCCGGTCAGCATCAGGGCCCATGTGGACGCGTTCACCAGCGGCGAGGTGGAGTGCCCCATATGCCGGCCCCAGTCAGAGGGCGCGATCTTGTCCTCGATCAGCGCGTCGATGGTCTCGGCGTCGGGCACACGCAGCAGCGCTTCGGCAAGGCACATCAGCGCGACACCTTCGTCGGTGGACAGACCGTATTCGGCCAGAAACACTTCCATGATACCGGGGGAGGTATGGCCGCGGATATCGCGCACGATCTGTGCCGCGGTTTGCGTGATCTTGACCCGTTCCTCTGGCGACAGATGCGCATTGCGCACCAGTTCACGCAAGACGTTGTCCTGGTCGGTGTAGGTGCCTGCGTCAATCTGGTGGCGCAAAATAGGGGAAGAATCGCGTGCCATGAGGTACTCCAACTGATAATTGCGCTAGAATAGCTCGGGAATAGTAGTATTAGTTCCTGATTCCGGCCAGTTTGGTGGGTAAACCGCTTTATTATTGGGCCTCTTGCGTGACAAACGACGACTTTAAAATGGACCGCTTCGATGCGGCGATTCTGACGGTACTGGCCGAAGACGGGCGCATCAGCATCACTGACCTCGCCAAACGGATCGGGCTGTCCAAATCCCCCACCCAAGCGCGGCTGCGACGGCTTGAGGATAGCGGCGTCATTCTGGGCTATCGTGCCCTGCTGGACCCGATCCGTCTGGGGCTGGATCACGTGGCTTTCGTAGAGGTCCGTTTGGAAGACACCCGCGAGGTCGCCCTGCGCGCCTTTAACGAGGCCGTGTCCCGTGTGCCTGAAATCGAACAGGCCCATATGATCGCAGGGAACTTTGATTACCTGCTTAAGGTGCGCACCCGTGACATGGCTGCCTACCGTCGTTTTCTGGGCGAAACGGTGACCACGCTGCCTTATGTCGCCAACACCTCTACCTATGTGGCGATGGAAGCGGTCAAGGAAATCATGCTCGCGGACATGGCGTAAGCCGCGAAGGCGCGCGGGGCCAATCGTGATTTTGATGCCGGCTGCCCTGCATCTGACCATTTACACCGCCCGCAACCTAGCTATTGTGCGCGGCACTGCGGGCGTGATGGAATGGTAGACATACCAGACTTAAAATCTGTTGGGCCTTGTGCCCGTGTGGGTTCGAGTCCCACCGCCCGCACCATTATAATGCGCTTAATCGTTATAAAACAATAAATTGATAATTTTTAACATTTCTTAATCCACCCCTGTATCCCCCCATTGGGAGGAGTAAGCGCACAAGTTAGAAACTTGTGAGGGTGAGTTTCGTAGGCAGCTGGATAGGGATGGGGGTTTGTGAAGGCGGGCCTCACACGCATAACTCTTTGCGAAATTTGTACTACGGGGGCTGTTTTCTAAGAAATTCTGTTATACCTACTGGTTATGAACGCAAGGGTCACATTTAAACCCAAGCCAGAAAAGCTTGTCGATTCAATGCTTTATCTGTCTTTGAAGGAGATAGCGCTTGACCAGTACAAGATGGTCAAGCTGTTGTATCTGGCTGACCGTGAGCATCTTCGTCGCTTTGGGCGTCCTATCACCTTTGATAAATATGTCGCTATGCCCTTTGGTCCCGTCGCATCCTCGGCGTTTGACTTGTTGAAAGGCAACAAAGTTCTAGGGATCGACCCATCAGACTTGCCGTTCGATATGCGCAAACACGATAAGATTGTAGTTATTGAACATCCCAAGCGCGAAATAGACAGGTCAATATTCTCCAAGAGCGATTTGATGGTTCTTGACCAAACTGTTGAGAAGTATGGGAACATGTCGTTTGATCAGCTTTACCAGCTGACGCATGACCACTTCGCTTATGATCGGGCATGGAAGTCTAGGAAAACAAAAGCTGACGAAATGAGATTTGAGGATTTCTTGGCTGAAGACGCTTCAAAAGAAAGCCGAGTTTCGGATTTGTCGTTCACGTCCAAAGCAATGTAATGCCTGCTAAAGTTGGCGATATTTTCAAGTTCGTGACTGAGAAGGCAATCGGCCATGAAACCCGCGATAAATATCATGTTGCGATAGCGCTCTCGAAGGGCGCGATGCTTTTCATAAGCTCTGACCCCTTTGAGGGTGCTATGAAAATAGACCGCAACGACTGGGCTAAAATGCCGAAGGAAGAAAGCTACATTAGCTGTAGTGGTTTGTTACGTTATACTAAGGACGACCTCGAAGGAGTCACGCCCGTCCCGGCAGGAAGGCTAAGTGATGATTGCCTAAGGCGGCTTGAGGGGCATGTGGCTTCCTCATACACACTCGAAATAAGAGAAATCGACATAATCCTTACTGCGCTTAAGGACTACGCTGGCGGCTAAGCCTCCCGCAGCCAGTACTTCTACCAGTTCGGATTTACAGGCGCGCCCGTCGCCTTCTTTTTCTATGCGTTGTCAGCAACAGGATTCTTAGAACACGCCACTACCAACTGCGGATCAGCCGATAACGACCTCAGATCAAACCACATGAACCGCGTTCTGTACGCCTTGAGCATTCATGGAAATCTGTGAAGAGTTCACACAGTTACGATTACAACGGAAATCACAGATTTACACGTCCCGCCCCCCGTATGGGTGCAACTAGCTGTGTTTATCTTTAATGATGCGTCTCGGACGACTTAAGTTGGAAGACGCGGATGTAGTAGTCCCGAGCCTCATCGGTAAACCCATACATCTCTATGTACTTGACTAAAGCGGCCTCTAACAGCTTGATGCGCTCAGATTCACCCATTCCGGTTGCCTCCCTTTGTTGCTCACGTTGAGTGTCAAAAGTTAATATGCAGTTAAAAATTAAATGTGAACCATGACGTGTGGTATCGGTTTCGCCTAGCTCGGACGGCAAAATTCAGAGGTAGTAGGCTACGAAAAAAGCGGCCAACCACAGAAGTCCGACAGCCGCTGCAAACGCGATGCGCTCGTACACCCATCGACGTGAATGCCGCTTTGTTTTGTCATCATCCTTAGCCATAAGACGCAAATGGCCCGCTTCAATGCAATGGCAAGGGGGCTATCTGAACGATTGGTTATTTAGCCTTTGTTAGCTTCGTACGAAGTAGCTGATTACCTCATAAACGGCATAACACCAGAGAACGACTAAAGTCGCGACGGCAAGCCAGTATGACCACCGCCAGCGGCGAAACTTGCGAATGAAATTAGGTTCATTCCCACTATTTTCAGAAACCATCAGACTCTTACGTACTTTCTACAATTTGGGTACGGTTCGGGCCGCTTGCACTGCCGCTTCTAGCAGATACGAGGAGGGGGGCTATAATCTATGTTAACTCGAAGAGCACTAAATCCCCGAAATTCAACTAAAATTAGCTCAGAAATGACTCCTCCCTGAACATGGCATGATCAATGGCGGATCATTCGAAAGCGACCTTACGTCAAGCGACTTGGACCATGCGCCCGGCATTGCAGGACTTATCCCTGATAAGATAACGCGTTTTCAGTAGGTTGAGAGCTTTCGAGCGGTTCTGTCCAACCTAGGCCTACACGTATGATATTATTGGGCTAATTGGAGGTCATAGCAATTTTTTGCAGCAACTAGGCACTATGAGCTAGGATGAGGGGTGAGATTTCAAATGGTTTACCAAATGGCTTATGTGAGTGTTACCGACACCCAACTAGGCGACGATGATTTATCTGACATTTTGAGCGCTTCCATACGGAACAATGAGCGCGATGAGATCACCGGCCTGCTCATGTATCACGACCAACTTTTTTTTCAGGTCCTGGAAGGTTCCGAGGACATGGTCAAGAAAAGCTACAAGCGAATAGCATACGACCAGCGGCACCACGGCCTTTCGAATGTTTGGGAAGGTGAAACAGACGCTCGGGCATTCCCATCTTGGGCCATGGGTTATGCAAAACCAGATGCGTTGGCGAAAGAAAGCAGAGAATGTCTCATTTCTCTTGCGGATCTCAAGAAGGCAGACACCTCACTTTTAGCAGGGCAATCGATGGCCGAAGCTCTTACGAGGTCAGTTCTAAGTGAGTTTCGCGGATTGCGCTGAGCTAGGACCTTTGATGGCTATGTCTTGGTCCGAAGGCTGATGTAGCACCCTGTCCAGCCATTTTCTGGCCATGACCGAGATGTTAGTACTTGATTGCTCGAGGAGCGGACGGAGTTGAATTACGACTGCGGTATCACCGTGGTCCAAATTCGACTTTAGCCAGTCATGCACAGTATCGGGATCTATATCGAGCTCCAGTCCCCAAAGATGCTGGCCTATCCTGACCGCATCCAATTTCTCCATCATAGCATCCAAGTCTTCTGACGCCCTTAAATGCTCGACTTCAAAACTCACAAGGAAAGCGGCCAACCCGATACTCCTGCCAATGAAACACGCGGTTACTTCTCAAGGCATTAAACCGCTTGCAGCGCATTTTTCCAAGGAAAATTCTGCCTAAGGGTAGGAGTACTTCAAAGGCTGGACGTAACGGATCATGTCGCAAACGCATCAGGAGGACATGCTAGCGTCTGAGAAAAGTGTCTTTACCTCACCTCCAAGCTCAAGCGGATCGAAGGGCTTTACAATTACGCCAAGCGCCCCTGCTTTGAGAACCGCTTGGTTTTGATCCACACCCGCCCGGGCAGTCACAAATATTGCTGGAATCATGGAGAAGCCCTCCAAATTTCTGATATTCTCTAAAGTCTCTACGCCGTTCATGTTCGGCATCATAACGTCCAACAGTAGGAGATCCGGCTTGAATGCTTCCACTGCGCTCATCGCTTCAATGCCGGAAGCGCAGCTCAGGACCTCGAATTCGCCTGAAATTTTTAATGAAAGTTCGACCAACTCTCGTATGTCGTCGTCATCTTCGACGTGGATCACCTTGATCATTAAACATCCTCGAAACCGGTTATTTGTTAAAACCCTTAGCGGTCTTCCAAGGCTGTAGATAGTGCGTTGCGGCAATTTTTCCAGACGACCTTTGCATATGCTTTGGGCAAGCATCCTCAATATAAAAACTCAAGCAGAATAACGACATAGGGCCAACATTCGAATTTGATGCATGGGAGTTTTTGCTATGGCTGAATCTCGGGCTAATGTTGCGAAGCTGCGATTGAAGACGCTACCACCAGCGGAGGATCTGCTGGAAAAGACCTCACATCGAACCACTTGAATCTGGACCCGTCCGAATTCTTCTGGTCACCCATCACTATCTGGGCTTGGTTCACGCTATTGCGGATAAGCCCAGCGCGAAAAGCCCTCAAGTCGATCAGTGACCACGATTCCAAGCATGATTGATCAGCGCTTGAATGGCCGTAAAACATCCAGTCCCCGTTGCCGTTCACGATTTTGGAAAGCTCGGTCTGTCTGCCAGACGCTACAGCTGAGCGGACGGTGAACTGGTGGGGATACCGGCGAGCATAGCCAGGACGACGCACACGGGCCGCTACGCGCATGTCACGAGCATCCAGCATCATGAGGTCGGTAGCTTCCATGTGGTCAAATGGGTCTGGGGAGGTTTCCAAGAGGTGCCCGCCGATTAGCTGCTTTATCTCAGGCAGGAACCTGTCAGACCAGTTTCTGTTGGTGGCATAGCAATTCATCTTTCACAGTCTCCAATGCGGCCCCCACCGCGATGCCCGCGCCTCGTGATTGAAGCGCGGGCGAATGTGTATGATTCAAGATTCAGGTTAGCTTTCGCGTGGCTTAGCAGCGACGTATTCGGCGCGCTTACGCAGATAGTCAGCAACCGTTTTTCGTGCCTGAGTGTATTGTTCGCATTGAATCCCACCGGCGCTATCGATTTCGGCCCACTCAAGCATTGCTGCGGCGTCGTCATGGGTGGATGGGTAGCTACTGGCAATCTCCGCACCAACGGCCTCTATCTCGCTTTCCAACGCAGCGAACTCGCCAGCGTCATCGTCGCCTTCAATTTCGGCGATCCGGCCTTTTAGGGCCTTCCAGTGGCCTAAGCGGCTGACAACTGTTTTATCCGCCTCGACGTAGAACTCACGAACTCCCGCTGCACGCTCAATCCTGTCCAGATCATCAAACAGGCTTTCAGCAATGCCGCCCATCACCCCGAACATTTCGGTGTAGCCCACCTTCTGCAAATCCACCGAAATAGAAGTATCGCTTGCCGCCATACCCACGCGGGCCAAAGAGTAGAGGCTATTGATCCCCGTCAACAGGCGGCGGTCTGGAGTGTCTGGTAAATCGGCGTCTAAGATTGAACGAGTCATGCGTTTGCTCCCTCTTTAAAATTTGTGCAGTCCAGCGCACCGGCCAGGACGTCAGCGGCTTTCACGGATTGACCGCAGAGAGTGTAAATCGCGTTATGCAGATGGCTGGATTCCGTTGTCTGATCGATCAAGATTTCTAGTCCTTGCAGCAACCCGTGCAGTACCGTCGCGGCATCCTGCATATCTTGGCGGGTTTTGAGTTGTTTCGTAGTCATGAGGTAGTCCTTTCATTTGTGTACAGATGGCTTTGTCGCCAACACCTGTCTTGCTTGCGCAGTGTGGTGTGGTGTCTGTTTTGTCAAACCACCTCATCCAGTGTGCTCGAAGAAAACGTCGGATAATTGGCGGCGCGAAAAGTTACGCTGCTTGCGAAACCCGTCGTTCACCAGAATCAGGCACAGTCTGACGTACCTGATCATTTTGTTGGGCTGCCCTTAAAGCCGCACGCAGCACGCCAATTCGAGCATAGTCCGCCTGTGCCCAGCGCTCTTTACCTTCAAGGGCTGCGATTGACTGTTGAATGCGAGACACTTGAGGGGAAGCTTGCTGCTGCTTTTCCTGCAGTGCCTCCATAGTGCGGCTGTGCTTTGCATTGGCCCAAGCAGCTTTCAGCGCCCGACGCATGATCACTCGAAAGCCGTATAGTGCCACGTTGGCCTTACGCACGATTGCCCAAGCTGCGGTCATAATGGCTTTGCGGTCGTAGTGTGCTGCGATTGTCATGGCGGTTGCCTTTCTTGGTTGATAGAAATACTATAAGGTTGACTTAAAATAAAGTCAATAGATTTTCTATCAAGTTAGGTGAGCGCATGACAGGTGAGCAAGTTCGAGCGGCAAGGGCATTGCTGAAGTGGTCAGCGAAAAAGCTCGCTGAAGTAAGCGGAGTAAGCTACCCAACCATTCAACGGTTAGAGAGCAGGGACGGCCCTCTGGCTGGATACGCCGATACTCATGACGCGATACGCAAAGCGTTCGAAAGTCATGGCATCCAATTCATGGTAAGTGGGGAGGTCGCTACAGGTCTCGGCGTAGCCATCGGCAGATAGGTTTAGGATACCGATTGCGATTTACGGCCAACTCTACCCGTTACTCCCTAAATAAGTATATCAAAACCGGAGGAATGTAACACAACATTGGAAGCTAATTTCCTCCAATGTTGCGATACTTTTCTCCGGTGTTCTTCTAACGAGATGCGAGAAATGTGTTACGCATCAATAACTGAGGGCAGGGTCGGTACCTGCTTATCCCATCAGTTTCTTCGTGAACTTCACGAGTCTTTCTGCTTGGAAGGCCACAGATTTCTTTCCGATGTCGCTCAGCTCACCAGGTGTGCAGGAGTACCCATAAGGGTTTCCACCGTCCTCGAACTTAATTGGATCGGCGTAGCCTGGTGGCACTATGATAGCCCCCCAGTGCATCGCTGTCGTGTAGACGGACTGGATCGTCATTTCCTGCCCACCCTGCGGATTCTGTGCGGATGTGGTCGCAGTGATAGCTTTGTTTGCGAGAGCGCCATTCTGCCATAGTGGCCCCAGAGTATCCACGAACGCGCGGAACTGGCTGGACGGCACCCCGAACCTGGTTGGCACAGAGACGAAATACCCGTCCGCCCACTCCATATCATCCGGCGTCGCTTCCGGTATGTCTTCCATCTTTTTGAGCTGATCCCGCCAAGCATCTTGCCCATTGACCACCTCGATTGGAGCCGTTTCTTTGCACCGACGCAATCTTACCTCGGCACCCGCAGCTTGGGCAGCGCGGGCGGCTTCAAGTGCGACACCGTGATTGGTGCCATAAGTCGAATAAAATAGAACTGTGATCTTAGGCGTCATGAGGGTTCCCTTTCGCAGTTATCTCTTTGAAAACTGAAAGGTGATCCGAATTGTTCCGCGCAATTAATGTTTTTGGTCTTGGTCAGACAGCTACTAGGGGCCAAAAAGTGTTCGTAAATCTTGTGTACCGTAGGGCAGTTCGAATACCATTAATACCGGAAATTCCTTGAACCTATTGTATGGTTAAGCACGCGCCAACACTGCAAAGCCTCAATTTTTACAAACGTGTCTACAACCCTGTATTTCCGCTGTATTAACAGCAGCCAGCATACCGCTATTTCCCGTTAGAAAACGGTCACCGGCAACGCTCGAACTCTGATCGGCACACCTTCTCTGCTTCGGTTAGCCCAGCTTGCAACTCAGCTATCATTGTATCCGGCCATTGCTCTGCCAGCGCACCGTAGACTGTCCAGGTGATGCAACTCACGTAATCATCGAAGCTATCGGACTTCGTGGCGAGCTTTTGCCCTACTTTATCACGAGCCACGGCCATCACAGTCTGCCGGATCATCTCGACGCGGTCGGGGCGCATTGGGCGCTGAAATGGTTCTTGGCCTTCATATCGCATTGCGGCTTGTCCTTGCTTTGGAGGTTGCGGCACCCCATGCTAGTGAAAGTAGATGAGGACCGTGTTCATGAAGTATTGGAACATCGAATTGATCGCCGGCATCGGCGGCTTATTGGCCGTCGTTGCCGGTCTGCTATGGCCTGCGGCTTGGCCCTATTTGGCTGGCTGCATCGGCGCATCATGGATCTACGCTATTGTGGCTGTGCGGCAGTCTGGGCGAGCAAAGAAGAAATCATTGCGCGTTTCTCGTCCTGACTAGTCTGCTTCTTCGGCATGGGGCCACCGTTCCGGATCATGCTGCCCAAATCGGAGACAGCGCGTTTTGTCGATAGTTCAGCTCCACCTTTTGCAGCCATCGCCGCAAGTGACGGTATCGCTAGGAGTGGATTTGCCGAACTCGCTGCGCCGGCAAGCATCCCCCCACCAGCCATTGCGGGAAGCGTTCCTGAGGTAGGTGAGAACCGCCCAAACATTCGCAGTGAATTCTGTGTTGGTGTACCGCGAACGATGCTTTCCATGGCTTTGATTTCTTCTGCGCTGTAGTTACGCTTCTTTCGGGGATCATCTAGGATTTGTCGAATGTTCTGGCGGATCGCGTTGATCTCATTGCCGCCCGTACCGCTTGTGGCGGCGCGGTTTTCAGCTTTGTACATCCGCTGATCAATATCCTCACTTTTCTTGATGCGCCGCGTCATGTCTCGACCCTCTCGCAACGATGCAACCGCAGCCGTAGGGTCTCCCCCAGTGACGTCCTGCGGACTGATATTATCGAGGTAGCGCGTGATTTCTTCTTTCATGCCCATTCCGATGCCGCTTTCAGTCGGATCTAGCGCGCCGGCAACATCTCGTCCGACGAGGCGACGAGACTTTTCAACTTCCGCAATGCGGGGTGTCATCATCTGTTTGATCTTATCTGCGGTGCGCGATGCCTTAGGAGCAAGGTAGGTATCCATCCCGTCGCGTGCAGAGCGGTCAGAAACGGCCGCCTGTAGTCGCTGGGTGGCGTCGGGTGTCAACTGCGCGGGAGATGCTTCAACTGCTTCGTAGGCGGCGCTCTGTCGCGCTTTGAGTTCATCTATCGTCGGAGCTTGGGGGCTGGGCCGCAAACTGCGCGCCACACCAACGGGGGTGAGCCCGCCAATCATTGACGCAATCGTGTCTGCCACGGGATTGCCCGGAGCCACCTCTTGCGACGTTTGCCCCGCGATGCCAGATCCCGCAGCGCTCGCGGCCTCTGTAGCCCCGAGCATAAGCGGCGATTTGGCCGCGCGCATTGCTACACCGCCGGGAATAGCCATTGCGCCGCCTTCCTGCCCAATCCGCCGGCCATAGCGTTGAGCCGTATTCTGGGGCGCTACGTCCGATATTGTTGGGGACAAGAGGTTCAGGAATGCTTCGCTGCCGCCAGCTGGGCTTTGAATTTGCGGGCCTTGTTCAATTTGCGCATCGGGGCTGGGGACGGGCATCCCGTTGGGCCCCGGTACCATCTCGGGCGCATACTTTGGCTTGGAGAACATGCCGTTTACAACCTTGGTGGCCATATCAACCGGAGCGCCAAGCATACCTGCAATGCCTTCATTGACGCCGCTCATGGTCTGTTCGAACAAGTTCGTTCGCGGCTGCTGATCCCGCGCCCGTCTGCGGCGCAATTCGGCACGAAGTCGGGCCTTCTGGGCTGCGTTCATATCAATTCTTCCTCCCTGCGCTGCTATCGCTTCGGCTTCGGCTTCGGCCACGCCGATAAAATCCATGTCAGTCATTCCGGCTTGGCTCCTTTTCGCCATGTCCTGACGAGCCATAAGCTGGCGTCGTCGCAATTGAGTTCGTCGTTCTGATAGTTGCTCGTTCATTTTCTGCCTTTCTGGGAGTTGGGTAGATTATGATTGAAGGCGGGATCGGCTTCGGAAACGAAGCATTCTTCTACCCTCGCTTTGAAGGCATCGGCGCTCTCACCTAGGAGACGCGAAACGTCATCTCGCACCTTGCCCCTCAGGAGGATCGCCACCTGCGGATCGGGCAAAACTTCCGGGTCTTTGGACATGGCGCAGAGGTAGATGCAGTTCGGCTGCACCGCTGCGCTCAAGCCACTTTCATTTTCGATTTTCTTTAGTCGGGTCAGTAGCGTCATTTGCTTGCCTCCAATGCCGTGATGCGGCGTTCAATCTCTGTGGTCTCCAAGGTGCGGCGGAATTGCTCGACCACAGCCATGACAGACGCGGCCTCAAGGGGCGTGACCTCGCCCCCAGCAACGGCCCTGAGAATAGCCCGTGCGGCGTTAGCGGCATCCTCTGCCGTCTCAATTTCGGGCAGGTCGAATGAAACTGGCCCATCCTTACGCGCAGGCGCTATCCGGTCGAGGCAGAGCCGTAGCGCTGTCACGTCGCCCTCTAAGGCCTTATCTATCGCCGCTTTGGTCAATGCCTCCTGCTGTCCCTCTAGCATCGCCTCGATGGCCATTGTGGCCCTGTGGCGCGATCCTTTGGGCTTGCCGGGATTGCCGGGGGCAAAAGTGCCATCTGCATTTCTGGCTTCCGTTTTTGAGCCGCTGTTACGGTCTTTCTGTTTCGTCATCGTGCGACCCTTTTCTGTGAACCTGTC
The DNA here is from genome assembly GCF_002311545.1 of Sulfitobacter sp. UBA1132. Taxonomy (NCBI): domain Bacteria; kingdom Pseudomonadati; phylum Pseudomonadota; class Alphaproteobacteria; order Rhodobacterales; family Roseobacteraceae; genus Sulfitobacter; species Sulfitobacter sp. UBA1132. The sequence continues at coordinate 109,398 of NZ_DCAN01000019.1, forward strand.
AGGTGCTGTTTCTGTCCGTTTTGCTCCACCACCTCAGACGAACCACTAGCCGCACCACCACCACCCTCCCCCCCTTTAGGGGGAGGGGTGGTGGAGCAGTGGTTTAGAGGGGTGTTTGCTCCACCTTGCTCCACTACGTTTTCAGGGGTGGTGGAGCAGATCACTCGGTTGCCCATTCGCCTACCTCCAAGCAGGGGCGAGGACGTCTGTTTCCATCAATAACCGACAGCTTGATAAGCGCCCCGGATTGCAGCCAAGCCTCAATCATCTTCTTGATACGGCGCTTGTCCTTTGTGGCATTAAGACCCAGAACTTCCGCAACGATCACGCCGGCCCAATCTTTGCCTGCCTGATCCGAGTAGCGGGGGTGCTTTCCCTCGATGGCATGTTGCACGGCCAACAGGTCATTGCTGGTGAACCCGTCGAAGGTATCCGGCCATTCCCAAGCCTCCGCAACGCCGACGCTCTCACCGTTGGCCAGTTCAACCGAGACCATGCGCCGCCATGTGCGCTTTCCTACAGGAGCGAGGTTCGACTTATCACGGGTCACGGTGAAATATGTGGTAAGGTCGTCAGGCAAAATGCCTGCCTGCTCTCTCTCGTCCGCTGTCATACGGTTGAGAACTCGGCCAGAACGCGCAGCAGCTAAGAGTGCCGAACCGCCCCTGCTGTCCTCAGTGGTAGCCTCTATACCGTTGGTCTTGCGGGTATGGTGAACCAGTTCAATGGCGCAGTTGCACCGATCCGCAAGCCGCGCCCATTCCTTGGCAATGAGGTCGATGGCGACGTTGTCATTCTCGCCCGCCTGATGGGATGAGACGAAAGGGTCAATAATCATTACGTCAATCTGGCGTTCAGCAATCTCCCGCGCCAGTTCGTCAATCTCAGGCTTCACGATCACAACGCCGTCACGGGTCTGCACAGCGGTGCAAAGTTCACGTTCTCGCCCAGTATCAACGAACAGACGACCCTCCACTTCGCCCGGTTGGACGTTGTGATGCTGCATGGCCGCTGTGATGCGCAGGTTCATCTCGTCGCGAGGATCTTCGAGGTTGTAGAGCCACACGTTTAATCCCGTGGCGGTCCACTCACCAAGTAGGTCGCGCTCAGAAACCATTGCCAGCCCTTCCACAATGGTCAGAGATGACTTTCCCACACCACCGGGGGCAACAGTCACTGCAACCTGTTTGCGTAAAAGGTTCTTCCCATAGACCCACGGGCGGCGCGGCAGACAGTTCGGGTCCTGCCATTTAAAAGCAGTTGGCAAGCGGTGGGTGCCGGTCGGATGCTCCGCTCGGTGCTGATCCAAATGCACTGCCATACTGGAGAAATCGCGCATCAAGCCGCTTGCCTCCCCTGTACGAAGTCGAGGAAGGCAGATTGGCGCTCGAATGTCATCGCCTTGAAGCTGGCGAGGCAATACGCCTCCCGCTCGTCCGCGTCCGCCATATCAGCCCAGAATGCGGCTTCGTCCATCTGGTTGAACAGGGGTGCGATGGGTTGACCTGCTGCCGTGGGTATCGGACCTCCAAGCACAGCCTCAGCGACAAGCTGTGACTGCTGTGGCGGCAATGCCTTCAACGCGACGTAAGCCAAAGCTGAGCGCTCAGTCGTGCTGAGTCGGGCGCGCAGGATGGTGGCGAGTCCTAGCCACGCGTCGAGATCATCCAGCAGCAAGCAGTATCCCAGAGACCGGGATACGCTATCGATACGGTGGGCGGTGCGGTTGACCGAGGCACTATGGCCCCGGTCGTTCGCGGGCATCTGCAACCCGTTCATTACACGCCCTCCCCGTAGTGCAAGCCAGCCACGAGGCGAGCTTGGGCTGCGGTCAAGCCATAGAGGCGCTGTAGGCGGGCAACTTGGATTTTAAGGGCCATCAGCATACACCCTCCTTGCTGACTGAACCCAAAAATTGGACCTTGCCTTGAAGGGTGTAGTACTTGCGACCGTTCGACAGTGTTTTCGTCTCTGCGTGGAGGCAATTGTCCTCTTTCAGCCGAAAGACGATATCGCCAATGCGCACGGTCGAGGCGCAATACAATTCGCCAGCAATTAGCGCGTCCACAACCTGGCGCTTTCGCTTATCCAGCACGACCTCAGCGGCTCTCCCGTCGGTATCAGTCACCCTATATCGGGCGCGCCCACGGGCTTCGGGCAGATCAGCTGCCGAGAGAATCCAGCGTGGTTTTGGCTCGGAGTTAAATTGGTTGGTCATTGCCGTTTTCCTTTCTTGTTGAAAGGACGGGCCAAACGCGCTATCTCTTGTTCACCGCTGAAAAGAAATTTCGCCCCGGCTCGTCCTCGTACGGCTGGGGTCTTCTCTTAGGCGGCTTGCTGTTGTGCTGTGGCGATAGCGTCATCGACAGCGCTCTCGACCCAATAGAGACGACTACCGAGCTTAAGCGGCTTGGGAAGGCGCTCGTTTTCGACATCGCGATAGATGGTAGTGCGTCCGCGACCACCAAGCTTTTCTTGCAGCTGCGACATGGTGAGATATTTCATCGTGTGACCTCGCTCGTTAAGTTGCGAGATCATTGAAACACAGCGGTGCACCTCAGGTCGTTTGCGTAAAAACCTATTGGAATTTTTCGCAAAGAACGCTTGAAAGCCAGTCATCACTGATCTCAAGCTTAGTTTTCCCGCGAGATACGGATTGCTCTAGGGTATTACCGGAGTGCGCGGGGAATACGTGTCGCTCCACAATTCCCAACTCAGCAAGCTGTACCATGACGTCAATCCATTCACGGTTAGACAGCGCCTTCGCAAAATCCAAAATTTTTGCGAAACGCCAGATTGTAAAGGCCCGAAAGCAATCTATTCCACCGTAATTTCCCTTGCTCGGTCTACCCACGCTAGGCGGGGCAAGACGTCGCTTCGCTAGAATATTTTGCTCATGAGCATACCCGAGAAGGATTAGGAACTTAGCCCTATCGCACGTTCCTGCTCCTATCGTTACCGACCTGAACGCAGCGCGGGCAAGTTCCTCAAAATTATTCTCACTCAACTGCATTATCGGCTCCTAATCCACCGCACCGCCCCTCGATCCAGCAATCCACGGCGCTCTGTCGCCAGCCAATGGCGCGAACGCCCAGCTTAGTGGCCTGCGGGAAATCATCCCGGCTCATCATGCGGTAAATCGTGGACCTGCTAAGACCAGTCACCTCCTGTACGTCCCGGCAGCGTAGAATTTTATCAGTCATCGTTATCTCTTTGTTAAATGAATGATGCCATTCGTAGCAGTAAATAGTTTCAACAAGATTTAAGGTACGGGAATCAGGCAATTTTAATCACCTCGCTGGCGTTTCTGCCTGTGACGTGATCCGCCCAGCGCGTCATTAAAGGACGGCGACGTTCTAATAGGTCTGTTCGACGGTAGGAGCGCTCGACCTTGTTGCCGACCACGTGAGCCAGTGACGTTTCGACAACAACTTCCGGCATGTCGGTCGTCTCCACGCACCACGTTTTGAAGCTGGACCGGAAACCATGAGGGCGGGCCAGCAACTCTCTCCGCTCCATGTGACGGCTCATCGTTGCGTCCGAGATTACACCCTTACGAACGCTTGGAAATAGGAAGCCTTCCCGCGATAGGGGCTTAGCCAACTCAATGACCTGTAAGGCTTCGTCAGAAAGAGGCACCCGGAAATCGGTAACCAGCCCGTGCTGTCCTTTCATGTTAGCCGCAGGGATAGTCCATACGTTCGCCTCAATTTGATCTAGGTGGCAAAAGCGTACTGGATACGAACGCACGGCAGTTAGGATCAGCAACCGCAGGGCAAGGTGTGTGGGCGTCTGCTCGGGCAGGCTCGCGTAGAAGGCTGGCACCTCAGGCCAAGGCATGTAGGGGATGTTCTTCGCTTTGTGGCGGGTCTTGCCTAACAGCGCGCTCGCTTTCATGGTTGCTTGCAAATCCACGTTGAGACCCATCGCCGCCGCATGTTTCAGAGTGATGTTCAGTCGGTTCATTGCTTTTTGAGCAGTGTCGGCTTTCTCATGCCAGATAGGGGCGAGAGCATTTTTAATATCCTGCTGGTCAATTTCCTCGACGGGAACCTTGCCAATTTTGGGCAGCACATGCAGTTCGAGTGGCGAGAACCAACGACCGGCTTTCCCATCAGCCTTAAGCTGTGACTTGCGGGCCTCGAACGCTTCAAGCGCGACAGCCTCTAGCGTGTGATCCTTTTTGGCGGCAAGCCGACGCTGCTTGTCGCGAACCTTGATCGGGTCTTTGCCGTCACGGACCACTGCGCGCCACTTCTCTGTTGTTTCTCGCGCCTCTTTCAGGCTGACAGTTTGAAGATTCCCAATTCCCATCTCACGCCGCCGCCCGTGGATGGTGACGCGTAGCACCCATTGAGCGCCCCCGTCCTCACGTTTGACGAGCCACAGCCCGCCCCCGTCCGAATACTTGCCCGGAGGGGCTGTTCTGACCTTGACCGACGAAAGCTTATGAAGTGCTGGCAATTTCTATCCCCCTCGCAATCCACCCCTATATCTAGCATGACATGGGGTCGAATGAAACAGGATGATACAATCAAGGTTAATAAAAACAGAAGGTTGGCAAAAAAATGGTACAGGATGACGCTAGATGATACGTCAGTTCAATGCCCACCGCCCGCACCACATATTGATGCTTTATCAGCTACGCAGTGTAATCAGGTTGGTTTCCGTCCCTTTCACGGCGGGGCGATGGTCTCATGAATGCACTAGTTGATAATCAAGCTTTGCTGACTGTTGCCGACAACAGGACGTCTCAGTTGGGGGTCACCGGCGTTTAAGCAGCGAAATGTGAAGTCGTGATGCCCAATAGCATCACCCGCCCAGTCATCTTTGACGGAGGAGTGGCTTTGCATAGCAACCATTTGTTGACCTCGGCTTGTACAAAATGCGCTAGCCTCCGAAACAGCAGTTCTTTTCGCTGCAATCACTCCACCAAGTTCACTGCTGGTCGCAATGCTGTAGGTGTCCGGCCCCATAGGCAGTACGCCAGTCGATTGCTCGCAAGCCCCGAGCGCGATCATAGCACAAATCATGCCGCCAATTTTGATTCTCATTCTATTTCCTTTAGTAGTTATCCCTTCACGGTAGTGTGTCTACGATTAAGTTCCAGGGGAAAGTCGCGGCTTGTGACGTGCCCGAAAAGCCTAGCGCGGCCGGTTATCATGGCATTGTCGTTGCTCTTGGCTGTGCATATGGTAGCGGATGCGAAACAAATGGGGGATATCGGGTGGACGACGAAACAAATATGCGCGCGATCATTCAGGATCATGAGGCCTATCTGGCCGGTGCGCATGATTTCCAGTCAGATATCGAAATGCTCGCGGCAAGCGAAACTGTGGGGACGTTGCTGGAAACGGTAATGCTGGCGACGGATATGCGCTTTGCTGCTGTGGCGCGGGTGACGACCGATCGCTGGGTTGCCTGTCGCACGGTGGACGAGGTGAACTTTGGCTTGTCCGAAGGCGACGAGATCGGGATCGACCAGACCTTCTGCCAGTCGGTGCGCGAGACCTCCGAGAAGGTGATGTTCAACGATGTCGCCACGGATGACGTCTATCGCAACCATCCGATTGCCGCGCAATTCGGCATCGTCAGCTATGCCTCCATCCCGATCTTCCGGAGCAACGGGTCGTTCTTTGGCACCCTCTGCGCCATCGATACCGAACCGCGCGACGTCAAACATCCCCGCGTTGTGGCCATGCTCGAGATGTTTGCCGATATCATCGGGCGCAGTCTGGAGACCGAAGAGCGGCTTGAGGCGCAGGAGCGATTGGTAGAGCACGAACGCCAGATGGCCGCCGTGCAAGAGGAGTTCGTCGCCGTCTTGGGCCATGACCTCCGCAATTCGGTCGCGGCGCTGAACGCAGGTGTGCGCCAGCTCGACAAGGAGCCGCTGTCAGACAAGGCGCGGAAAATTCTGCCGCTGATGGGGAGTTCTATCCACCGGATGAGCGAGCTTATCGACAATATCATGCTGCACGCAAAATCGCGGTTGGGCGGCGGTATCCGCATCTCGGCCACGCCGGACGCGGGGCTGGAGGATGCGTTGAACCACGTGGTCGAAGAGGTGCGCGCCTCAGCACCCGATCACAAGATCACCGTCGATCTGGACTTTGACCGCCCCGTCAGCTGCGATGCCGCGCGCGTGGCGCAGGCGGTGTCGAATCTGTTATCGAACGCCGTGCGCTATGCCGATAACGGCAGCGAGGTCACGGTGCGCGGGCGCGTCAGCGAGGCGGAGGCCGTGATTTCCGTTGCCAACCGCGGCACGCCGATCCCCGAAAGCCTGAAGCAGAAACTGTTCCAACCCTACCAACGTGGCGACCAGACCAAGGGCGAGGGGCTGGGGCTTGGCTTGCATATCGCATCCTCCATCGCGGTGGCGCATAGCGGTCAGATCGATGTGACCTGCGATGACGGTCTTACCACATTTGAGTTCCGTTTGCCGTTGCTGGCGGCCTGAACGCCGTTCAGGGTTCTCTGGTGGGACTAAATCAAAGGCCAGCGCGGTGCGCTGGCCTTTGATCGTTTTCGGTGTGGTCAGACGGCGGAGCCTTGGCAGATCAGCTGCGCCCGCCTGCGAATTTTTCGGCCCATTCGTCGCGCTGGTCGTCGGTGATTTTCGCGAACAGCACCTCTGGCACCTCGAAGGTGTGACCGGGGGCCAGTTGGGCCAAGGCGGCAGGCACATCATCCGGCCATGCGGCGTTTTCAACCTTCATACTGTCAAGCATGCTGGCGGCGGCCGTCGGGATGAATGGCGCAGACAAGACCGCGTAAAGCGGGATCAGGTTCAGCGCCAAACGCACCTGCGCCGCGGCTTTGTCGGGGTCTGTCTTGAAGGTGGTCCAAGGGGCCTGTGCTTGCAGGTATTCGTTCCCCGCAGCCCAGATCGCCCGCAGCTCGGCGGCGGATTTGCGGACCTCCATCGCCTCCATCGCGGTTTGATAGCGGGCAACCCGTTCGGTTAGTTCGGCGATCAGCGCGTGTTCTTCAGGCCCGTACTCGCCAGCCGCTGGCACGTCTTCGCTGAACTTCGAGCGGCAGAATTTGGTGATGCGGCTGATAAAGTTGCCCAAGACATCCGCCAGATCCTTGTTCACGGAGGACTGGAAATTCTCCCACGTGAACTCCGCATCCGAGGTTTCGGGCGCATGGGACAGCAGCCACCAACGCCAGTAGTCCGCCGGCAGGATTTCGAGCGCCTGATCCATGAACACCCCACGCCCGCGCGAGGTCGAGAATTGGCCGCCGTCATAGTTGAGGTAGTTGAACGACTTGATGTAATCCACCAGCTTCCACGGCTCTTGCGAGCCCATGATCGTCGCAGGGAAGCTGAGCGTGTGGAAGGGGACGTTGTCCTTGCCCATGAACTGGGTATAGCGCACGTCGTCGGCCCCTTTGTCGGTACGCCACCAGCTTTCCCAATCCGATCCTTTGCCCGCATCGACCCATTCCTGCGCGCAGGCGATGTATTCGATAGGCGCGTCGAACCAGACATAGAAGACCTTGCCCTCCATCCCCGGCCAAGCTTCGTCGCCGCGTTTGACGGGGACACCCCAATCAAGATCGCGCGTGATACCACGGTCCTGCAGCCCGTCACCGTCATGCAGCCATTTCTTTGCAATAGAGGTGGTCAGCACGGGCCAGTCGGCCTTGCTGTTGATCCATTCGTCCAGCTTGTCCTTCATCTGCGATTGACGCAGGAACAGATGCTTGGTCGCGCGCATCTCGAGGTCGGTGGCACCGGAAACGGTTGATCGCGGGTTGATCAGGTCTTCGGGGTCTAGCTGTTTGGTACAGTTGTCACATTGGTCGCCGCGGGCATCCTCGAACCCGCAGTTGGGGCAGGTGCCTTCGACATAGCGGTCGGGCAGGAACCGCCCGTCGGTCTCGGAGTAGATCTGGCGCTGTTCCACTTCCTCAATCAGGCCCTGATCATAAAGCGCTGCGGCAAAATGTTGGGTCAGCGCCTTGTTCTGCGCACTGGAGGACCGGCCAAAGTGATCGAAGGACAGGCCAAACCCTTCCGCGATGCGGGCCTGAACCTCGTGCATCTCGGCGCAGTATTCCGCCACCGGTTTACCTGCTTTGGCAGCAGCCAGTTCAGCGGGCGTGCCATGTTCATCCGTCGCGCAGAGAAACAACACCTCGTGGCCGCGCCCGCGCTGATAGCGGGCGTATAGATCGGCGGGCAGCTGGCTGCCCACAAGGTTGCCCAGATGTTTGATCCCGTTGATGTACGGAATGGCGGAGGTGATAAGGTGGCGCGTCATGACTTGGACCCCGAAACTGCTTTTGCACGTCTCTAGCGCAGCGGCGGGGCAAGGGCTAGGGGGCGTCGCGTTCGCGGCTGCGACGCATCAGGCGGCCGATGGTAAAGGATGTGCGCGGCGCATAGACATAGGGGGTGCGTTTTGTAGCCGTAGGGCGGGCGCGCATCCGCGTCAGCCCAAAAAGCACCAGCACCCCGTGCCCGACCGAGATCATGGTAAACAGCGCCGCGGGGCCAAAGCCTTCGATCAGCACCGAGGCGATGTAGGGGGCAAAGATCGCCCCGACCGCGAACCAGAACATCAGCGCCGCCGAAAGCTCTACCCGTTCCGAGCTGCTGGCAAAGTCATGGGCGTGGGACGCCGCGACGGAATAGATCGGAAAGGTCGTGAGGCCAAAGAAGGTCGCGGCAAGGAAGATCGCCTGCGTGCCCATGCCCGCCGACATCACGGTGACCGCGCAGCTAAGCATTGATGCAGCCGACAGCCAGATCAGCACCCAGCGGCGGTCGAATTTATCGGCCAGCCAGCCGACGGGGAACTGCGCCAAAGCGCCCCCCAGCACGAAAGCCGACAGGAACCACGCGATCTGACCGGCGGTCAGCCCGACTTCTTGCCCATAGATCGGCCCGACCATCCGGAAAGACGCGCTGGACAGGGCCGCGACAACCACGGCGGCGACGGCCAGCGGGGATCGATCAATCGCGAGCTTGGGGCGCAGCCGCCCTTTTTCGGGGGTTTCGGGTTGGGGCAGGCGGGTCAGCACCAGCGGGATCAGCGCGGCACAGCACAGGATCGCCAACAGGTTGTAGGACACATAGGACGCGGGCGCGAGCACGCCGATGATCATCTGCGCTGCCAGTGACCCGCTGGTATCAACCACACGGTAGGCCCCCATGGTGCGGCCCCGCGTCTCGTTCGTGACCTTCGCCTGCAACCATGCTTCGACCACCGTATAGCATCCGGCGACGCAGAACCCCGACGCGACCCGCATGAGCGCCCAGGCATAGGGGTCCAGCACCATCATATGCGACAGCAGCCCGATCGCGCCCGCAGCGGTAAAGGCGGCGAAGGCGCGGCTGTGCCCGACAGTGCCCAAAAGGCGCGGCGCGCCCCAGCAGCCCAGAAAAAAGCCGACGAAATGCGCCGAGCCCAAAAGGCCGATCTGCTGGTTTGTGAACCCCAGTTGCGTGCCCGACAACACGTCCAACGGCCCCACACCGCCTGACGACAGTTGCAGCAGAATGACGGAAAGAAACAGGGCGGCGAAGGAAATGAGAAGGCGCATATCGTGGTACTCTGTGCCCATTTTCAGGCAAGACCAATGGCCAAAGCGACAGTCACGCGAAAATTTTTACCCTTCGGCTTTTGCACGGCGTGGCTGCCCGGAAAATGCGCTTGCGGTGACGTGGCGGAACAGAAAGGGTAGGCGCAAATCTAAACGAGGAATTCCAATGCAAAAGAACACGCTGGGTCACACAGGTATCGAAGTGACTGATTTCTGTCTGGGCTCAATGACTTGGGGCACGCAAAACACCCCCGAGGAAGGCCATGCGCAGATTGAACGCGCCCTTGATGCGGGGATCAACTTTATCGACACCGCCGAGATGTATCCGGTTAACCCGATCAAGGCGGAAACCATTGGCCGCACAGAAGAGATCATCGGCCAGTGGATCGCCAAGACCGGACGGCGCGACGACTTTGTGCTGGCGACGAAGCACTCAGGCGCGGGGGCTCCGGTGCGTGACGGCGCGGGGATTTCGCCCGATACGATCCGCAGCACGCTTGAAGGATCGCTGAAGCGGCTCAACACCGATTATGTGGACCTCTACCAGTTCCACTGGCCCAATCGCGGCAGCTACATGTTCCGCAAGAACTGGGAGTATGACCCCTCGTCGCAGAACCGTGCCGAGACGATGGCGCATATGGAAGACTGCCTTGGCGCGCTGCAAGACGAGGTGACCCGCGGCACCATCCGCGCTTTCGGGTTGAGCAACGAAAGCGCTTGGGGGCTGACCCAATGGGTGAATGCCGCCGAACGCACGGGCGGCCCTCGTGCCGTTTCGGTCCAGAACGAATATTCGCTGCTGGCGCGCATCGCCGATACCGACGTGGCCGAAACATGCCACAACGAAGATATCGGGATGCTGTCGTATTCTCCGCTGGCGGCGGGGTTACTGACCGGCAAATACCAGAACGGCGCGCTGCCCGAAGGATCTCGCATGGCGATCAACGGGGATCTGGGCGGGCGCAAGACGGACCGCGTGTTCGATGCGGTAGATGCCTATTTGCAGATCGCGCAGAAACACGGGCTGGATCCGGTGCAGATGTCCTTGGCCTTCACGCGCCAGCGGCCCTTCATGACCTCGGTGATCTTTGGCGCGACCTCGCTTGACCAGCTCGAGGTGATCCTCGGCGGGATCGACCTGCATCTGGATGACGAGGTGATGGCAGATCTGGATGCCGCGCATAAAGCGCATCCGATGCCGTTCTGACCCTTCAAACGCCACGCCGGCCCTGAACCCAAGGAGTTTTTGATGCCTCTCACCATGAACAAGGACGTATTCATCACCTGCGCGGTCACGGGGTCGGGGGGCAGTCAGGACCGCAGCCCCCATGTGCCACGGTCGCCCGCACAGATCGCCGACAGCGCGATTGCGGCGGCCAAGGCGGGGGCTGCGGTGGTCCATTGCCACGTACGCGACCCCGAGACAGGCGCGCCGAGCCGTCGGCTTGATCTGTACCGCGAGGTGACGCAGCGCATCCGCGAGGCAGAGGTGGACGTGATCCTGAACCTCACAGCGGGGATGGGCGGCGACATCGTCTTTGGCTCGACCGAGCAGCCGCTGCCCCCTGTGGCCGGGACCGATATGATCGGCGCGGCGGAACGGGTGCAGCATATCAAGGAATGCCTGCCCGAGATTTGCACCCTTGATTGCGGCACAATGAACTTTGCCGAAGCCGATTACGTGATGACCAACACGCCTGGTATGCTGTCCGCCATGGGCCGGATGATGACCGAGCTTGGCGTGAAGCCCGAGATCGAGGCCTTTGATACGGGCCATCTGTGGTACGCCAAACAGCTGGTCAAGGACGGGGTGCTGGATAGCCCTGCTTTGGTGCAGCTGTGCATGGGCGTGCCCTGGGGCGCCCCCGATGATCTGAACACCTTTATGGCGATGGTGAACAACGTGCCGGACGATTGGACCTTCAGCGCCTTCGGGCTGGGGCGTCACCAGATGGCCTATGTCGCCGCCAGCGTTTTGGCGGGGGGCAATGTGCGCGTGGGGCTCGAGGATAACCTCTGGCTCGACAAGGGCGTTCTGGCGGAAAACTGGCAGCTGGTCGAACGCGCCGGAACGATCATCGAGAATATGGGCGCACGGGTCATCGGCCCGGCGCAGGTGCGCGAACAGCTTGGCCTGACCAAACGGGCCGCCGCATGAAGCGCGCGCTGCTGGCTCTGGCGCTGGCGCTTCTGGCCGGATGCGCGGCTCGGGCCCCTGATACCGTGCAGGGCCTGCGGGATAGCAAAGCGCTGATTGGCGCGACCAGCCGCTATGACGCGGCGCGATTCAAAGGGGCGTGGCTGGTCCGCGACAGCTTTGGCGACGGCGTGGCGCAGGTGGCCTTGGTCGAGACGACGCAGGGCCCCGCGTTCCAGCTGTGCTCACAGGTCGGCTGCGGCGGCGGCGGGACGCTGTGGTTGGCGCAGCAGCAGGGGCAGGGGCGCTATGCGCTGTCGCGCCCCGATGGCAGCACGCGCACGCTTTGGGTGCTTTGGGTCGACGAAGGGTTCCGCACCGCGGTGGTCGGCAATCCCGCTGGCGACTTTGGCTGGATCCTTGACCGCAGCGCCAGCGGCGGCGCGGACCGGATCGCGGCGGCGCGCGAGATATTGGACTTTAACGGCTATGACACGGACCAGCTGAGGATACGACAATGACCAAAATCGCAGCAATCATCGGCGGTGGTGTAATCGGCGGCGGATGGGCCGCGCGTTTTGCGCTGAATGGCTGGCAGGTACAGGTGTTCGACCCCGACCCGCAGGCCGAACGCAAGATCGCCGAGGTGCTGGCAAACGCCCGCCGCTCCATGCCCGGTCTGACCGATGTCGCCCTGCCCGCCGAAGGGGGGCTCCGGTTTTGCTCCAGCATCGCCGAGGCGGTGGAGGGGGCCGTGTGGATACAGGAAAGCGTGCCCGAGCGGCTTGAGGTCAAACACAGCACGCTCGCCGAGATTCAGGCCGCCTGTGATGCACAGGCGGTGATCGGATCGTCGACATCGGGTTTCAAACCGTCAGAACTGCGCGCGCGCAGCACGCGCCCCGATCAGATCATGGTCGCCCATCCCTTCAACCCCGTCTACCTTTTGCCGCTGGTTGAACTGGTCCCGGCCGAGGGGCAGGACGGCCCGCTGGTAGACCGCGCCAAGGCACTGCTGACGGGGCTTGGGATGTTCCCGCTGCATCTGCGCAAAGAGATCGACGCCCATGTGGCCGACCGTCTGCTCGAAGCTGTCTGGCGCGAGTCGCTCTGGCTGGTCAAGGACGGCATCGCCACCACGGAAGAGATCGACGACGCCATCCGCTATGGCTTTGGCATCCGGTGGGCGCAGATGGGCCTGTTCGAGACGTATCGCGTTGCCGGTGGCGAAGCGGGGATGAAGCATTTCATGTCGCAGTTCGGTCCGGCATTGAAATGGCCCTGGACCAAGCTGATGGATGTGCCCGATTTTGACGAGACCCTTGTTGATCTGATCGCGGGGCAATCGGACGCGCAGTCGGGGGCCTATGGCATCCGCGACCTTGAACGCATCCGCGACAATAATCTGGTCGCGATGATGCGGGCGCTGAAGCAGCAGGATTGGGGCGCAGGACGGTTGATGAAACAGCACGAGGCGGCCTTGCGCGCAGGCACCGTGCTTGAGGCGCGAGCGGCGGATATCGACGATCCGTCCCGGCCGGTGCCCACCGTCCATCGTGCCGTGCCGCTGGATTGGACCGATTACAATGGCCACATGACCGAGGCGAAATACCTTCAGGCCTTTGCCGATGCGACCGACCGTTTCATGGAGCTGATCGGCTGCGACGCGGCGTATATTGCCTCGGGCGGGAGCTTTTTCACTGCTGAGACCCATATCCGCCACGTGGACGAAGTGCATGCAGGCGCGGTGATCGACATACGCACCCGCGTGCTGCTGGGAGCGGGTAAGAAAATGCATCTGTGGCACGAGATGTACGAAGGCGACCGGCTGCTCGCCACGGGGGAACACTTCTTGCTGCATGTCAGCCTTGAAACCCGCAAACCCTCTGATCCGTCTGCGGAGATCGCGGCGGCGTTGACGCGCTTTGCCCAAGCCCATGCGGCCTTGCCGATGCCCGAGGGCGTGGGCCGCTTTGTGGGCGCGCCACGGTGATCGGGGTCCGCGCCCATGGCTGACACGCTGCCGGACCTGTGGATCCTCGTGACGCTGGCCGCGGCGGTCTTTCAGACCGGGCGGTTCATGCTGCAAAAATACCTCGCCACGGCGACCCTGTCGGCGGCGGGGGCGACGTTCTCGCGGTTTCTGTATTCCGCGCCCTTTATTCTACTGGGGCTCGCGGCCTATCTGGCGTTCAGCGCGACACCGCTGCCGCCGCTTGGGCCGGGGTTCTGGGCGCATGGGTTGGTTGGAGGTATGGCGCAGATCCTTGCGACGGTCTGTGTGGTGCTACTGTTCAAACAGCGCAACTTTGCCGTGGGCATCACCTTCAAGAAGACCGAAGTCATCCTGACGGTGCTGGTGGGTTGGATCATTCTGGGCGAGGGCGTCAGCGTCACGGGTTTCGCCGCGATTGCCCTTGGCGTGGTCGGGTTGTTGCTGCTGTCCGGCGGGGCAGAGGCCAAGGGCTTTCACTTGCGCGACCTGCGCAATCGCGCGGCGGGGCTGGGGATCGCGTCAGGCGCTCTTTTCGCGGTGTCAGCCGTGTCCTACCGCGGGGCGTCGCTGGCGGTGCAGACCGATCTGCCGGTGCTGCGCGCAGGCGTGACCCTTGCGGCGGTGGTGACGATGCAATCGCTGATCATGGCGGTGTATCTGCGGTTGCGCGAACCGGGGCAGATCCGCGATGTCTGGCGCGCGCGCCGGGTCGCGCTCTGGATCGGGCTAACCTCGATGGGCGGATCGCTGTGCTGGTTCATCGCCTTCACCTTGCAGAACGCGGCCTATGTCAAAGCCCTTGGTCAGGTAGAGCTGATCCTGAGCGTCGCGGCGTCCACCTTGTTCTTCCGCGAGAAAATCAGCCCCCGTGAGGCGGCAGGCATGGCGGTGCTGATCGCGTCGATCCTGATGCTGGTGATGGTCGCCTAGCTTGGCATCGGGCGCCCGCGCAAACGCAGGAACAGGCTTTCTTCGTCGTTATTCTTGAAGAACGGAACCGAGGCGGGCGGGTCAAGCTGCCGCGCGCGGGCCTCGACTTCGGCCAGCACCACCTCGGTGATGAAGGGCATGTCGAATTTGCGCGCGTCCGACAGGGCCACCCATTGCAGATGCGAAAGCTCGTCACAGGCGTCGTCGAAATTGTCGAGATCGGTGGCGATATCCTCGGCATCGACCAGAAAGAAACGCGCGTCAAAGCGGCGCGGACGGCCGGGAGGCGTCAGCGCGCGGAAAACGAATTGCAGCGGGGCCGCGTGGGGCAGATAGCCGCGCTGTGCAAAGGTCAGCCAGTCGGCAGGGGGCGTGCCCTCCCATGCGCCTTTCTGGCCAAGGATCAGGCCGGTCTCTTCCCAAAGCTCGCGGATCGCGGCCACCACCAAGGCATGTGCAAGGCTGCCATCGGCGTCTTCGGCCAGACGGTTCTGGCAGGTTTCATCGACCATGCTGGCCAGCGGCACCTGCGCATCGCCCAGATCGACCGCGCCGCCCGG
Organism: Sulfitobacter sp. UBA1132; assembly: GCF_002311545.1. Taxonomy (NCBI): domain Bacteria; kingdom Pseudomonadati; phylum Pseudomonadota; class Alphaproteobacteria; order Rhodobacterales; family Roseobacteraceae; genus Sulfitobacter; species Sulfitobacter sp. UBA1132. Next base: position 124,582 of record NZ_DCAN01000019.1, read on the forward strand.
AAAGACGAATTTATTGGGCATGAAGGCTGCCGTCGCACCACGCTGCCCCATCAGGATCCGCGGCGCGGTATGCCGGTCGCGGATCACGATCACCGTGGCTGCGTTGCGGATTTTACTTTTGTCGATGGTCATCGCCTTGCCCCATATCCTGTTTTTCTAGCGGGGCTTTTGGGGTGCCGGTCAGCTGGTGCTGCCGAACCCGCCCATGCGCTTTGCCCATTGGAAGCCGATCATGGCTCCTTTCAGTCTGGGCAGAAGGTAGAGGGACAATCCGACGCAGCCAACCGAAAAGATTGTAAACAACGTTAGTGGCTCGGGTCGCCAGACCACAAAGGCGATGTGCAGCCCCGGGGCCAGCAGGTGCCCGACAAGCAGGATCGTCAGATAGGCCGGCCCATCATCGGCGCGGTGGTGGAACAGTTCTTGGCCGCAGACGGTGCAGGTATCATTGACCTTCAGATAGCTTTTCAGCATCGGACCGGCCCCGCAGTTGGGGCATTTACGCCGCCAGCCGCGCAGCAGGGACTTCTTCATGCTGCGTTCATCTGTGTCTGCTTGAGGCATATCTACGGTCTGGTCAGTCATCTGGGCTTCCTTGTTCCCATCCTACATGCGGCCAAAACGCCGCGAAATAAAGGGATCTCGGGGCAGTTGCGTCGCCATGTCGCAAAGCCCGCGCAGGGGTGCCCAAAACTTTTTCACATTTTTTGCGACGGAATGACGGGCGGCTGTCGTTTGAACCGGTATCGCCACGCTGAAAACGGCGGGCGTTAGATAGATCACCAAAGGAAGAAACAGATGACAAAACGAGCAAATCTTCAGATCGCACTCTTGAGCGGCTTGATCGCATTGGGCGGCACGACACTGGTCGCGCAGAATGCGGATAAGGCAGAGGGCGGCAAGCAAAGCCACTTTGTCCAGTTGGACACCGATATGAACGGTGAAGTCACTGCCGAAGAAATGAAAGCCCACGCCGCGGCACGTTTTGCTGCTGCTGACGCGGATGGCGACGGCTTCCTGACACAGGATGAACTTGCCGCCGCAGCCAAGGCACGTCACGCCGAGCGCAGCCAGCGCCTGCTGGAGAAGCTGGACACCGACGGCAACGGGTCGCTTTCCGCGACCGAGCTTGAAGCCATGGGCAAGGGCAAAGGCGACCGGATGGCCAAGCGCCACGGCAAGATGATCAAGCGCATGGACGCCAATGAAGACGGCAAGCTGTCGATGGAAGAAATGGCCGGGCGTCACAGCCCCGAGCAGATGATCGAGAAGCTGGACACCGACAAGAACGGATCGCTGAGCGCGGAAGAGTTCGCCAAAGCCCGTATGGGTGGCAAGCATCACGGCAAACGCGGTGGTCATGACGGCAAGGACGGGCACGGTAAACCCGGCAAACACATGAAGCACGACAAGTCCGATGACGGCGACGCGGCTGCAACGGAATAAGGCAAGCATGCGGGCGCGCTTGAACGGCGCGCCCGCAAAGGCTACCTCCGGTTTGATGGATATGCACGATACGACGGATGCCGACGGGGTGGATGATCCCGAACGCGCCTTGCTGCACCGATATGTGCAGGGGGATGCGGCGGCGGCACGGCTGTTGACGCTCCAGTTGACACCGCGCATCTTTGGTCACGCCTTCCGCATTCTGGGCAACGCGGCCGAGGCTGAAGACGTGACGCAAGACGCGCTGATGCGCCTGTGGAAGATCGCTCCGGACTGGCGCGATGGCGAAGCGAAGGTGACCACCTGGCTGTACCGTGTGACTGCCAACCTGTGCACCGACCGGCTGCGCAAACGCGGCCGTGGTGTCCCGCTTGAGGACATCGCGGAACCCGCCGATCCGAGCGAAAGCGCCGAGGCACGGCTGCAGCGCACGGCGCGCGAGGATGCCTTGCAAGCGGCGCTGGACAGATTGCCCGAAAGGCAGCGGCAGGCGGTGGTGCTGCGCCACATAGACGGGTTGGCGAACCCCGAGATCGCGACCATTCTGGATGTCGGGGTCGAAGCGGTTGAAAGCCTGACCGCACGGGGCAAACGGGCTTTGGCGAAACTTTTGGGCGCACGACGTGACGCCTTGGGATACGATGATGACAAAACGTGAAACAGATACGCTAGAGGCGCATTTCGAACAGGCGCGGGCGACCCCGCCGCAGATGCCTGCCGGTATGATGGACCGGCTGATCGCCGATGCGCTGGCGGCACAGCCCGCCCCTGCGATAGGGGGCTGGCGTGGGTTCTGGCGCGCCATCGGCGGCGCACCTGCCTTGGGCGGGCTGATCACGGCAACGGCTGTCGGGTTCTGGATCGGGGTCGCCCCGCCAAGCGGCTTGCCGGATGTCGCGACGCAGATCATCACCGGCGGCGACGATTACATCGTCGCCGATGCGACATCGCTGGACACCTATACGTCAGATCTGACGGCGTTCGGCTGGGACTTGGACGAGGGATAGAAAATGGCAGGCTTTGCATTCAAAAGCACGAAGACACTGCGATGGGCCTTGGGGCTGTCGCTGGGGGTGAACCTGCTTGTGCTGGGGCTGGTTGCGGGGGCGGTCTATCGCTTTGACGGGCCGCATGGTGGCGCGATGCGGCACATGCGCGACTATGGCACGCCCTACGTCATGGCGCTGCCTGAAGAACGCCGCCGCGCCGTCTTTGCCGATGCGCGCAAGGGGCGCGAGGATAAATCCGTCAGCCGTGCCGCACGCCGCGCATTGTACCAAGAGGCGCTGACAGCCATCCGCGCAGAGCCCTTTGACCCCGCAGAAGCACGCCGTGTGCTGGGCCTGCAACGCGACGCCACGCTGACCGTTCAGCAGACCGTTCAAAACGCGTGGCTGGCCGAGTTGGCGCAGATGTCGGCGACCGAGCGTGCAGCTTATGCGGACCGAGTCGAGGAAATGCTCAAGCGCGGCAAAAAGGGCAAACGCGACGGCGCAAAGCCTCCGAAGGCCGGTCAATAGGCTGGCAACTGGCCCAAGCGGTCAGGGGCTGCGATGCGGGATTGCGCGGCGCGGGCTTGCCAAATGCGCGCCCGGCGCGGTAGGCAAAGCGACCTTAACGAAAGTCGCGCCCCATGCTCCCTGAATTCAACGATCCAAACGAAGTTCTTGCCACCACGCGTGCCTCCTCTGGGCGGCGGGCCATTGGCCTGACGGCGCTTGGGATATTGGGGCTGTTCCTGATCTACGTCGCGTTCACCTCGTCGCCCGGTCTGGGCTGGCAGGTGTTCTTGCTGGCAATGGGGGGGCTGGCGCTTTGGATGGCTGACAAGATGCGCCGCGCAACCGCGGGCGCGATCGAGCTGACGGCCACCGAATTGCGCGACAGCGACGGTACGGTGATTGCACGGGTCGAAGACATCATCGGGCTGGATCGCGGCGTGTTTGCGTTCAAGCCGTCTAACGGTTTTCTATTGCGCACCAAGCCGGGTACAGGCGGTGACCGCATCTGGCGCCCGGGCCTGTGGTGGCGGATTGGCCGACGCATCGGTGTCGGCGGCATGACCCCCGGCAGTCAGACCAAGTTCATGTCCGAGATCATCTCTGCCATGATGGCAGAACGATCCTAAGCAAAAGGCCCGCAGGCAGATCGCCGCGGGCCTTTTCTTTCTGTCGTGATCGTCGGCGTTTACGCCCCGTCCGAGTAAAGCACCCAAGGGGCGTAGCGCGGACGGGTAAAGACGAAGTTCTTCACCTCTTGCACCGGCAGCCCGATGTTGAAGGGCGGGGCAAATGACGTCCATGTCTCGGTGACGGTGATATATTCACCATCCTCCAGTTCCGGGATTTTATCCGTCCAGCCGGTCACATCCGCTTGGGTCGCGTCGCTCAGGCTGCCGCGGGCGCGGGACCAATGCAGCAGGAACCGCTTGTTCTTCTGATCGTATTTCGCCGAGGTGATGCGCACTGTCGTTTCACCCGAGGAACGGGTCATATAATCCAGTAGATCCTGAATGCCGTCCATATAGGCAGTGTCCATCGGCAGCGTCTCGCGCGAGATCATATCGCCGATGGTATAGGCCGCTTTCTGGTTGGTGTAATATTCCTGATAGGTCTGGAAGAAGGTAAACATCGCCAGATAGACCCAGAAAACCATGGGCATCATGATCACGGCTTCGATCGAGGCGCTGCCGTCCTGATCACGCAGAAAGCGCGCCAGTACACGGCGTTTGAGAAAAGAGATAACCATTAGCTTGGCTCCTGCACAAAGGAGGATACAGCGTACATGCTGCCCTGACCCGCGCCATCGGTTTCGAACTTGAAGCCCATAGCGCTGCCCGGCAGCATCGGATCGAACTTGACGCAGGCCCGCAGCAGCATCAGCTGGTGCTGCGCCCCAAGGGTAAAGCCGCGTTCCTGTTTGACGGGCAGGGATTTGTCCACGCAGTCGGGCGAGGCGTTCATCGCGGCGAAGTTGCGCGGGTTCACCAGCACCATCTCAAGGCGCAGGGTATCCTTACAGTCGCCGATATAGCCCACGTTGTCACAGATCATCGTCTTGATCATGTCGTGGGTGATCGTCGTGCGTGTGTTCAGCCGGATATACCGTACTGCCGTTTCCAGCCCGCGGTTCAGGTGGAACTGTCGCAGGGAATAAAGGCTGACCTCGACCGACGCGAGGAACATGCCGAAGATGACCGGAAAGAGGATCACGAACTCGATCAGGACAACTGCGCCATCCTCACCCCGGCGGAACCGGCGCAGCGCTTGTGAAATGCGGGCGATCATTGGGTCAATCTCAACTGGTTGATCTGGCGGGCGATGGCGCGGAAGGCTTCGGAAAGCTCGACGCCTTCGACGCGGAAGAAGTGGCTGGGCGAGGAGGCGCAATCCTGCATCGCGGGCACGTCTTCGTCATCGACCTCGAACCCGATGGACCAGATCACGATCCGCTTGGCTTTGGCGGCGTCGCAGATATTCGACAGCAAGGTGTTCCCCAGCGTTTTGTTGTACTTGTGATAGTAGAAGTAGCCCCAATAGCGTGAGTCCACCTCTCGGCGAAGATACCACCAAAGGTTGTATTTGTTCCAGTGCACGTATTCGCTGTCGCTGTCATAGTAGTTACTGCGGATACGGTACGAGTTATCATTCGCGCCGTCCGTCATAAGGATAACAGTCTTAAGCGTTTCTGAATCGGTATAGCTCGCGGGGCGGTTGTAGAATTCACGGTCGACATAGCCAGCATTCACCAGCGAGTTGTTGATGTCCCGGAACGCCGGATCAAGCATCGCCGCGGCCCATTTCATGCCAAGGAAGATCGACGTACCAGCGCGCGGTACAAGATCATCAATCTGGTTCTTCAACGTGCGTTTGTTTTGTGAAAACGGGGTAATACGCTCGTAATCGTAGCGTGGGCAAACCGTATCGTCACGGTAGTTGTTGCGGCCATCGTAGTTCCACTGGAAGTGCTGCATCTGGTTATACCGGGTGCTGCTATTCATCGCGATTGAATCAAAGTCGCCATTGTCGAAATCAATGCAGTGGGAATAGTCGTGCTTTCTGTTCACGTTCATACGGTCCATGATCAAAGGGCCCGCGTTCACTTGTTCCGAGTAGGGGACCAGGGAGACTGAAATCAGGTCTTGGTTCTCGTCCTTCAGCACGGTGTCCAGAAAGATATCGGCGGCATTCTGTACTTCGCCCAGACGGTTATTGGTGGCCATCGAACCCGAGATATCGAGCACGAGCGAAATCTCGACTTTCGCAACGCGTTCTTCCGCCTGACTATGGGCGGGCACTTCGAGCGTGGGGAAACCAAAGCGGCCAATGAACTGGGTGTCCATGTCCTTGCTTGCGTCGACCGTCACGGTGCGAAAGTTCAGACCGTCATCCACCACGACATTCGACAGAAACTCGGTCATGCCCGATTTGGCAAAGTAGTCTTCCACCACCGTTTTGGGGTCACGCATCTGATCCAGATCGGCAGCGGCCAGAACGGCACGGTCCGACACAGCTTGCAGACGCGAGCGTTCCATCTCGTGGCGCATGAAGTCTAGCTGGATGCCACCCACGGCGATCATCATCATGATCATGAAAAGCGCGAGGATCGTCACCAACCCGTCGTCTTCACGGGCGAACCGCGTCAGCCGCTTGCGCAGGGGGAGGGTTACCCATTTACTCACTGTATTGTTCACCGGCATTTCCATGTCCTTATTCGTGCGACCCATGCGACAGACGCATTTCGGGCGGATCGGCGTTGCCAGCAGATATGCGGGGCGAAGTTGGCCGAAATAGGGCGAAATACGTTTAAAAAAGTGTATACTCAGACCGTTTTTGGGGCAGATCCCGCCGGAGCAGCCGGACTGTCCCCTGTCAGGAAACTTCGCGCAGGACTTGTCTTCTGTGCCGTGACTACTCGCTTTGGGCGATAAGTTTTCAAACTGATTAAAATTTGTGCGAAAACTTCGAAATATGGTGATTTACAGCTTTGCTTGACGCAGGTGCCATGTTCAAAAGGCGAGGCGATGAACCGGCCCGCATCAGGGTCGCAGAGCCAATTTAGGAGCGTAGAATGAACCCCGGAACCGAACCGAGCTTTCGCGATAGCGTCGACATCATGTTTAACCGGGCGGTGGCCCTGATGGACCTGTCGCCGGGTCTGGAAGAGAAGATTCGCGTGTGCAACGCGACCTACACGGTGCGTTTCGGCGTGCGCCTGCGCGGCGGTATCCAGACCTTTACCGGCTATCGCTCGGTCCATTCCGAACACATGGAGCCGGTCAAGGGCGGCATCCGGTACAGCCCCGGCGTGAACCAGAACGAGGTAGAGGCGCTGGCGGCGTTGATGACCTATAAATGCGCGCTGGTCGAAGCGCCGTTCGGGGGCTCCAAAGGCGGGCTGTGCATTGATCCGCGCGACTATGACGAACACGAGCTGGAATTGATCACCCGCCGTTTCGCATACGAGCTGATCAAGCGCGATATGATCAACCCCGCGCAAAACGTTCCCGCCCCCGACATGGGCACGGGCGAGCGCGAGATGGCCTGGATCGCGGATCAGTACAAGCGCATGAACACCACGGACATCAACGGGGTTGCCTGTGTGACGGGCAAGCCGATCAACGCGGGCGGCATCCATGGCCGCACCGAAGCGACAGGCCGCGGTGTGCAATATGCGCTGCACGCTTTCTTCCGCGACACCGAGGGGATGGAAAAGGCCGGTCTGGGCGGTGAGCTGGACGGTAAACGCGTCGTGGTGCAGGGCTTGGGCAATGTGGGCTACCACGCCGCCAAGTTCCTGAGCGAAGAGGATGGCTGCAAGATCACCGCGATCATTGAACGCGACGGCGCTTTGTTCGATGACCGTGGTCTTGATGTAGAAGAGGTGCACCGCTGGATTTCCATGCATGGTACGATCAAGGGCTATCCCGATGCGCCCCTTGAAGAAGACGGTGCCAAGCTGCTGGAAGCGGAATGTGACATCCTGATCCCTGCGGCGCTGGAAGGGGTGATTAACCTGACCAACGCGCATAACATCAAGGCCCCGCTGATCGTCGAAGCCGCCAACGGCCCCGTAACCGCCGGTGCCGATGATATCCTGCGTGCAAAGGGTGTCGTGATCATCCCTGACATGTATGCCAACGCCGGCGGTGTGACGGTGTCCTATTTCGAATGGGTCAAGAACCTGAGCCACATCCGTTTTGGCCGTATGCAGCGCCGCAACGAGGAAAGCCGCCACCAGCTGTTGGTGGACGAGCTGGAACGTCTGAGCGCCGATAGCGGCGTCGGCTGGCAGCTAAGCCCGAACTTCAAGGATAAATACCTGCGGGGCGCCGGGGAGCTTGAGCTGGTTCGCTCGGGTCTTTACGACACGATGAGCGACGCCTACCGGTCGATGGCGGAAGTCTGGCACAGCCGCGACGATGTCGAAGACCTGCGCACCGCCGCCTATTTGGTCAGCATCGGCAAGGTCGCCGCCAGCTACCGCGCAAAGGGGCTGTAACCTCGCGCGGGCCCTATGCTGCGCCCCTGAAAAGTTCCCCGAAAGCCGCTGTGATAGTGGCTTTCGGCAAAGACGCGCCAAACCGCGCAAGCGTGTACTGCGGAAAACCGCTCTGTCACTTGTATTCCAACGGGGGCTGGCTAGGTTCCTGCGCCAGGAGCACCCGCTCTCGTGTCCGCTGCAGCCTTCAACCTTAAACGGCGTAAGCAGTGGAAGGGCGGCGGGCTTGCAAAGAAACATTTAGGAGATGTGACGATGAAATTTGGTAAACTCATGATTGCCGCAGCATTGGCGACGTCCAGCGCGCCTGTCTTCGCCGCCACCAGCGCTGAAACCGATTGCCAGTATCAGGCAGATGTCGTGCAGGCCGTCCGGCAAGCGCGGATCGACCGCGTGAAAGAGCGTGACGTGCCGGATCACATCGCCTCCAAGAACCCCGAATGGCCCGATCGCTATGACGCGGTTGTCCCGCTGGTCGCCCCTTGGGTCTATGAAATGAAAATGCGCGACGTGAAGGGCAACGACCTTTCTGCCGCCTGGAACGAAATGTGTTTGGGCCAATGACGCCCGCGCGCGTCGTTTGATCGTGTCGTAGTCCCTGTCGGGGCGGTAAGACGGGGGCCAGCCCCCATCGCCCTGACGGACGATCCCCCCGGAGTTTATCCGGCAAAATGAAGCCCGTCGCGCAGGCTTTGGGTGCTGGACTTTGGCCCTGCCGACCCAATATAAAACAGTATGAGCCTGCCCCCTGGATTTTTGGATGAACTGCGCAGCCGTGCCAGCCTGTCACAGGTGGTGGGGCGCAAAGTGATGTGGGATCCGCGCAAGTCCAATCAGGGCAAGGGCGATATGTGGGCTCCGTGCCCGTTCCACCAGGAAAAATCCGCCAGCTTCCACGTCGATGACCGCAAGGGATTCTACTATTGTTTCGGGTGCCACGCCAAGGGGGACGCGATCTCTTTCGTGCGCGAGACCGAGAATGTCAGCTTTATGGAAGCGGTAGAGATTCTGGCGCGTGAGGCTGGGATGCCCATGCCCAAACAAGACCCGCGCGCGCAGGAGAAGGCGGATAAGCGCACTCAACTGGCCGAGGTGATGGAACTGGCGGTGCAGTATTTCCGGCTGCAGCTGCGCACCGCTGCGGCAGGGGCCGCGCGCGACTATCTTGCCGGGCGCGGGCTGACGCCGCAGGCCTTGGAGCAATGGGAAATCGGCTTCGCGCCGGACCAGTGGCAAGGGCTTTGGGATCACCTCAAGGCCAAGAACGTCGAGGATGCGTTGATCCTTGGGGCGGGGCTGGCCAAGCCTTCGTCCAAGGGCGGGCGGCCTTATGATACTTTCCGGGGCCGGATCATGTATCCGATACGGGATGCGCGGGGGCGGGCGATTGCCTTTGGCGGGCGGGCAATGGACCCGAATGACAACGCCAAATATCTGAACTCCCCCGAGACGGAGCTTTTTGACAAAGGCCGCAGCCTCTACAATGTGCGCGACGCGCGGACCGCGGCAGGGCAGGGCAAGCCGTTGATCGTGGCCGAAGGCTATATGGATGTGATTGCATTGGTGCAGGCCGGTTTCGGTGCGGCGGTGGCCCCCTTGGGCACGGCGATCACCGAGAGCCAGCTGCAGATGTTGTGGCGTATCTCGCCCGAGCCGATCATCACGCTGGACGGGGATGCGGCGGGTCAACGTGCGGCCATGCGCTTGATCGATCTGGCGCTGCCGCTGCTTGAGGCGGGGCAATCCTTGCGTTTTGCCGTGATGCCTGACGGGCAGGATCCGGATGATCTGCTCCGCGCGCACGGGGCACCAGCGTTGCAAAAGTTACTGGATAACGCGATGCCAATGGTGCGTCTGCTCTGGCAGCGCGAAACCGACGGTCGCGTTTTCGACAGCCCCGAGCGTAAGGCAGGGTTGGACAAGGCGCTGCGCGAAAAGATCATGATGATCAAAGACCTGTCGATCCGCAGCCATTATGGCCAGGAAATCAAGGATCTGCGCTGGCAGCTCTTCCGTCCGCAAAAGGCCAAGAGAGATTTTAGCCCCGTCGCGCGCGCCTCCGGTGGTGGCAAATGGGCCCCCGCGCCGCAGGGGCCGTCCCCGAGTGCGAAATCCTCTATTCTGGTGACCGCAGCCGGGCTGGGAGCGACGGAGCATCTGCGCGAGGCGGTGATCCTGATGGCCCTGCTGGGCTGTCCGCAGCTGGTGGAAGAGTTCGAGAACGGGCTGGCCGCGATGCGGTGTCAGGACCCTGATCACGGGCGTATCCGCGATTTGATGTTGCGCCATGTACATCACGATCCGGCGGTGTTGCGCGAAAAGATTTATGACGCAGTGGGGGAGTACACCCTTGAAAACATGCTGTCGCAGCGCCACGTAGCCATCACGCCCTGCATCCGAAGCCCTGGCAACCTGGAAAAGACGCGCATGACTGTCGCCGAAGAACTGGGCAAGCTGGAAGCCGTGCGCGGGCTGGACGAAGAGATTGCCGATGCGGTCGAAGATCTGACCGGCACCGCTGATGAAGGGCTGACATGGCGGTTGGGCGAAGCGGCACGCAACGCTGATCGCGCACAGCGCAGCGGGCAGGAAGATACCGCAGAATACGACATTGCCGAGAACGGTGCCCACATCAGCCGGGACGAACGCAGCGCTTTTGACGCATTGCTGGGGTCGATCCTGAAGGGTGATGCGAAAGACAAAAAATGAACCCGGCGTGGCTTTTTCGCCGGGATGTTTAACAAAATACAGGGTAACGGGTTTAAGAATCACCCAGAACCCCGCATGATTCGAACAACCGAATCACGTCACGTGATTCGCACCCATTCGCTGGAGGAAATTTCATGGCCGCCAAAGACACCAACGAAGACGCGAAGTCTGACGACCAGGATGCCGGCCATTCGCTTGATATGAGCCAAGCCGCCGTCAAAAAGATGATCGGCGAAGCCCGTGAAAAGGGCTATATCACCTACGATCAGCTGAACACCGTTCTGCCCCCTGACCAAGTCAGCTCGGAGCAGATCGAGGATGTGATGTCGATGTTGTCCGAAATGGGCATCAACGTGATCGAGGACGAAGAAGCCGAAGAAGAAGACGCCAAGGGCGGGACCGAAATTGCGACCACGGAAAGCAACCGTGATGTGGCGCTGTCCTCTGGCACGTCCGAAAAGCTGGACCGCACGGATGACCCCGTTCGCATGTATCTGCGCGAGATGGGATCGGTTGAACTGCTGAGCCGTGAGGGCGAGATCGCCATTGCCAAGCGGATCGAGGCAGGGCGCAACACGATGATCGCGGGGCTGTGTGAAAGCCCGCTGACCTTCCAGGCGATCACGATCTGGCGCGACGAACTTTTGTCCGAAGACATTTTGCTGCGCGATGTCATCGACCTCGAGGCGACATTCGGCACCCAGATGGGCGACGAAGAGGAAACGACTCCGGTCGTGCCAACCGCGGGCACCGAGACAAAGCCCGCCGAAAGCACTAGCGAAGTTGACGCCGACGGCAATCCGATCTCGAACGATGACGACGACGAGGATGATGACGAACAGGCCAACATGTCGCTGGCCGCGATGGAAGCCGCGCTGAAGCCGCAAGTGCTGGAAGCGCTCGACATCATTGCCGATGACTACGTCAAGTTGAGCCAAATTCAGGACAGCCGGATTTCGGCCACCCTGAACGAGGACGGCACCTTTTCGAAGACCGATGAGGAAGAATACCAGCGCGTCCGGTCCGAGATCGTGGCTTTGGTCAACGACCTGCACCTGCACAACAACCGTATCGAAGCGCTGATCGACCAGCTTTACGGCATCAACCGCCGCATCATGCAGATCGACTCTGCGATGGTGAAGCTTGCCGACCAGGCGCGCATCAACCGCAAGGAATTCGTCGACGCCTATCGCGGCTACGAGCTGGACCCCAACTGGATGGAGCGGATGGCCGAGAAGTCCGGTCGCGGCTGGCAGATGTTCATCGAACGGTCCTCTGACAAGGTGGATGAGCTGCGGGCTGATATGGCGCAGGTGGGTCAATACGTCGGTCTTGATATCTCTGAATTCCGCCGCATCGTGCAGCAGGTTCAGAAGGGCGAGAAAGAGGCCCGTCAGGCCAAGAAAGAAATGGTCGAGGCGAACTTGCGTCTCGTGATCTCGATCGCCAAGAAATACACCAACCGTGGCCTGCAGTTCCTTGATCTCATTCAGGAAGGGAACATCGGCCTGATGAAGGCCGTCGACAAGTTCGAGTACCGTCGCGGCTATAAATTCTCGACCTATGCGACATGGTGGATCCGTCAGGCGATCACCCGTTCCATCGCGGATCAGGCGCGCACCATCCGTATTCCGGTGCATATGATCGAAACGATCAACAAGCTGGTTCGGACCGGCCGCCAGATGCTGCACGAGATTGGCCGCGAGCCGACGCCGGAAGAGCTGGCCGAGAAACTGCAGATGCCGCTTGAGAAAGTGCGCAAGGTGATGAAGATCGCCAAGGAGCCGATCTCTCTTGAAACGCCTATTGGTGACGAGGAAGACAGCCAGCTTGGTGATTTCATCGAGGATAAGAATGCCGTGCTGCCGCTCGACAGCGCCATTCAGGAAAACCTCAAGGAGACCACGACACGGGTTCTGGCCAGCCTCACCCCGCGCGAGGAACGTGTGCTGCGGATGCGCTTCGGCATCGGCATGAACACCGACCACACGCTGGAAGAAGTCGGCCAGCAGTTCAGCGTGACCCGCGAACGTATCCGTCAGATCGAGGCGAAGGCGCTGCGCAAGCTCAAGCACCCAAGCCGGTCGCGCAAGCTGCGGTCGTTCCTCGATCAGTAAGCACGTGATCGCGAGAGTTTTGAAAGGCGGGTGTTCAGGCACCCGCCTTTTTTCATGCGCTGAAGCGACGATCTCGAAGCTGTGAATTTAAAATCCCGCCGCGCAGCCTATCTGTGAACCACGCACCAAACAGGAGCCGCCATGAAACGCCTTGCCCTTGCCGCCATTCTCTCTGCCGCCCCGCTCGCCGCGTTTGCGCAATCCTTTACCGCGGTGAACGAGCTGCAGGTCATCCCGCTGTCGGGCGCATCCTTCGAGGTGATCGAGGATCATGGCGAAGGGGCCAGGGGCATGTGGTGTGCCGCCGCCGAATTTGCCGAGGAAAGGCTGGGCACGCCAAGCGCTGCTGAGATCTACGTCAAGTCGCCGCGCGGGCCATCTATCAGCGGGGTAGGGCGCACGGGCGTCGTCTTTACCCTGAATGATGCAGAGCTGTCGGAGCCTGCGTTCAAATCCTATTCGGTATCGGTGCGCAACGCGGGTCAGGCCCTGCCCGTAGGCCACGCCATACAGTTCTGCAAGGACTACATCCTTGAACTTAAAGACTTTTGAAAATTTGGAATACCACAATGAAAACCCTGACCACCGCTTGCGTACTGGCCGCATTGGCAATGACCCCAGCCTTCGCACAGGCCTATGTGCCGAATGACCGTCTGACTTTCACACCGACCGAGGGCGGCGTGCATATCAGCGGCAGCACCGGCTTTGGTGCGCGCGGGCATTGGTGTGCCGCGGCGGATTATGCGCTGCGCGAAATGGGCGCGCAGGACAGTCAGAAGCTGTATGTAAGCGAGCCGCGCGCGCGTGGTTTTGGCGGAGATGGTGGTGTCACCTTCACGCTGGATCCCGCGGGGCTGACCCCGTCGCCCGTCGTGATCTTGGGCGGATCCTTGACCAAGGCCGGGTCGGCCATGACCATCAGCCACGGGATCACGCTCTGCGGTGGTTTGCAATCGCCCGGGCGTTGAGGCTAGCCTGACCCATCAGCACAAGGCGGGCGGAATGAACAGCGAGTTTACGGTCAAGACCGGCGGGCAGGGGCTCTACGAGGTGACGGATCAGGTGCATCAGGCGCTGTCAGGGCAACGCTCTGACGGGTTGGTGACACTGTTTCTGCGCCATACCTCCGCCTCGCTGCTTATTCAGGAAAACGCGGACCCGGATGTGCAGCGCGATCTGCTGGCATATTTCTCGCGTCTGGTGCCACCTGCGGACGACCCGTCAATGTCCTACCTCCGGCATACGCTGGAAGGACCAGATGACATGCCCGCGCATATCAAGGCGGCAGTGCTGCCCGTTACGCTCAGCATCCCCGTGGTTGCAGGCCGCATGGTGTTGGGCACATGGCAAGGCATCTATCTGTTCGAACACCGCGACGCGCCCCATAGCAGACGCATCGCGGTGCATTTCGCCTGAACTCAATCCACCGGCATCAAGTGGATCTCGCGCACGGCTGCGTGGGCCGGTGCCTCTAGCGCGTGCATCACGGCCGATGCCACGTCTTCTGGTTTCAGCTTGTCGGGCTTGGCTTCGTCAAAGAACGCCGTGTCCACCATCCCGGGAGAGACAACCATACAGCGCCCGCCCCATTCCGCCATTTCGTCGGCAAGGTTGCCCGCAAAGCCGTGGATAAAAAACTTGGTCGCGCCGTAGATCGACCCTTTGATGTGGCGGCGTCCCGCGGCGGAACCGGTCACAACATACTGCCCCGTGGTCTTGCGCAGATATGGCATCGCGGCATGGGCCGTATAGAGCGCGCCCATCACGTTCAGATCGATCATCGATTTCCAGTCGTCCGGGTCTCCCTTTTCGGTGCCGCCCGGCGATGTCCCCCGTCCTGCATTGGCAAAGACAGCATCGATTTGCCCGAACTTTTGCGCAAGGCGGCTCATGGCCTGTTCCTGATCGTCGTATTGCGTGGCGTCGCCGGCCAGCACCAGCGCCTGATCCCCGATCTCGCGCGCGAGATCTTTCAGCTTGTCTTCGCTGCGGGCGAAAAGCCCGACGTTCCAGCCGGCCTTGGCTGCAGCGCGGGCGGTGGCTGCACCGATCCCGCTTGAGGCTCCGGTGATGAAAAGCGTCTTGGTCATAGTGAATTCCTTTCAGATCAGTCGTCTTGCAGGGACAACGCATGGTATCAGGCAAAGTTCAGGGCAGTTTTCCCCGCTACAACATATAGATGGGCATTTCGCCCCTACCCAAAACCTCGCGTTGGTCCTATAGTTTTGGGGAATGGGGGTGTTTCACCCCCTATTGAGCAGGTTTAAGATAAGGGGACCGGCTATGCGCTGCCCGTTTTGCGGAAATATCGACACCCAAGTTAAAGACAGCCGCCCGGCCGAGGATCACGTTTCGATCCGCCGCCGCCGTTTCTGTCCCGCCTGCGGGGGCCGGTTTACCACCTATGAACGGGTACAGCTGCGTGATCTGGTTGTCGTCAAAACCTCGGGCAAGCGCGAGGATTTCGACCGTGACAAGCTGGAACGCTCCATCCGGATCTCGATGCAGAAACGCCCGATTGATCCCGAACGGATCGATCAGATGATCAGCGGCATCGTGCGCCGTTTGGAAAGCATGGGCGAAACCGATGTCGGATCGAAACAGATCGGCGAGATCGTGATGGAGGCACTGGCCCGCATCGACACCGTCGCCTACGTCCGCTTTGCCAGCGTCTACAAGAACTTTCAGGCGGCAGATGATTTCGATAAATTCGTGCAGGAACTGCGGCCCGATACCCCTGCGGACGAATAAGCATGTCTAACGACGCGCGCTTTATGGCGCTGGCCTTGTCGCTGGGCCGGCGCGGGCAGGGGGCTGTCTGGCCCAATCCCGCCGTGGGCTGCGTCATCGTGCAGCAAGGCCGCATTGTCGGGCGTGGCTGGACCCAGCCGGGCGGCAGGCCCCATGCGGAACCCCAAGCGCTGCGTCAGGCCGGACCTGCGGCACAGGGGGCGACGGTCTATGTCACCCTCGAACCCTGCGCCCATACCGGCAAGACGCCGCCCTGCGCCGATGCGCTTGTCGCCGCCAAGCCTGCGCGCGTGGTGATCGCCTGCACCGACAGCGATCCACGCGTCAGCGGCAAGGGCATTGCGATCCTCCGCGCTGCGGGCATTATCGTTGACGTAGGCGTGCTCGAAGATGAAGCCCGCGCGGATCATCTGGGCTTTTTCCTGCGTGTCGACGAAGGCCGCCCGATGGTGACGCTCAAGCTCGCCAGCAGCTTTGACGGTCGCATTGCCACCGCGTCGGGCGAAAGCCAGTGGATCACAGCCCCGCCCGCCCGCCGCGTGGTCCATGCCATGCGCAATCGTCATGACGCGGTCATGGTGGGCGGTGGCACGGCGCGGCAGGATGACCCCAGCTTGACCGTGCGCGACCTTGGCACCACGCGCCAGCCGACGAGGATTGTTGTGTCGAACGGGCTGGACATCCCGCTGAATGGCGCGCTCGCCAGAACCGCCAATGACATCCCCCTGATCCTTTGCCACGGCCCCAAGGCCCCGGCAGAGCTGATCGAGACCTGGGAAAGCCTTGGCGCGACGCTGATCTCTTGCGCACCAAAGATGGGCCAGATCGACGCCGATGACATGCTCCAGCAGCTTGGCCGCCACGGTCTGACACGCATCTTCTGCGAGGGGGGCGGCGGACTGGCTGCGACGCTGCTAAAGGCGGATCTCGTAGATCAACTCGTCGGGTTTACGGCGGGTCTGGCCCTTGGCGCGGACGGCCTGCCCGCCATCGCGCCGCTGCAGCTTCCACGTCTGGCACAGGCCCCGCGCTTCACCCTGACCGAAACTTCGCGCATCGGCCCGGACCTCCTCCACATCTGGGCTCGCAGCAACACGCCCACCTAACCCCTTCCAAATGGCTCAAAATCCCGGGGGCGCGGGGGCTGGCCCCCGCCTCTGATCTGCACATGGGCTGGCCCCGCTGTGCTATCGCCGCCGCCACAAATGCGCCTGTGTGGCAAACACGCCCTGCAGCTTCGCCAGCGCCCGGTTCGCCACCCCGCGCCGCGGCAGATCACCCGAGGCCAACCGCTCTACCACCACCTCGACCGCGCAGGCGGTACCGCTGCGCGGATCAAAGTAGCGCGGATAATCGATCAGGGCGGCATGCGCCAAACCTTCTATGCTCACCTCTGCCCTTCGCCGCGCCGGGATATCGCCGCGGTCTTCGGTCAGCCCCCAGCCCGCGTAGAAGGGGGCACCTAAGGTCACCACCTTGACGCCGCGCAGCAGGGCCTCGAACCCCAGCAGCGATGTCATGGTCCAAACCTCATCCACATGCGCCAGCAGGGCGATGGGGTCGGCATCGGTGAGCACACGGTCCGCCAGCCCGCCTGCGTCAATCGCGCCGCGGCGCAGCCCGGCCTCTACGTCGGGATGGGGCTTGTACAGGATCACGGCGTCGGGATGCGCGGCGCGCGCGGCGTGTAGCAGCGCCAGATTGGTGGATACCGCATCGGTGCCCGCACGGATGGAGGCGTCGTCCTCCACCTGACCTGGTACCAGAATGCGCCGTCCGGCGGGCAGGGCGTCCAGATCGCCACCGCCGCCAAGGTTATACTTGCTCAGCCCCGTGTCGCGCAGCGCCGCGATCAACCGTGCCGCGCGGCGCGACTGGTCGGGGCGCATTTTGGCGCGTGACGTGATCAGCTGTTCCAACCGGCTGGGGCTGCGCGGGTCATAGTAGATACCCAGATCATCGCAGACCAGCGACAGGGGCGGCACCAGATCGGCCCCCAATCCGCGCGAGCGCAGGAAACCGTCCTCGACCCGCAGGGCACCGGCATGGGCCTGCGTCGCTTTCGACGCCCAGACCATCCAGGGCTTGCCTGTGGCGCGGGCAGCCTTTGGATCATTCTGGTAGGTCACCGGCGACCAGCGGCCAAAGAAACGCTGCAAGGGCTGACGTTTCCACAGGCGCATGTCAGAGGCGACCCAGCCCCGGTGGTTTTCGCGCCAGGCCCGGGTCTGCGCGGCCATCGCCTCTATCACCGTTTCCAGATCACACAGGCAGTCACGGTGCGGATCGTACCATTTTGGATAAAGGATCATCGCTCCTGCAAAAAGTTGTGCACGGGTCAGCACACGTTGGCGCCGCTGCACGGGGAATTCGTCTTCGGTCAGGCCCCATCCCGCATAGAAGGGCTGCCCGAACACCCGGGGCTTGTGGCCTGCAAAGATCGCCTCGAACCCCATCTGTGACGACACGGTATAGACACGCACGGCCCCTTCAAACAGGATCCAGGGGCTGATGGGGGCGGTCAGCAGGGTTATGCGGCCGTTGGCGTCCTCAGGCCCGAAATGACCGCTGCGATAGCCCTTTGCGGTTTCCGGATGGGTCTTGATGATGATCCGCGCGCCGGGGTTCTCTTGCTGGGCAAAGACCAGCATCTCAAGGAACCGCGACCGGTCCGCGCCCGAGGCCGCGACCGACGCATCACCCAAGGTCTGGTCGATCACCAGCACATAGCCGGGGTCCGGCGCGGGGGGCGCGGTGTCGAACCCGCTGTATTTGGTCAGATGCGCCTCGGTGATGCGGTGGATGGCACCGCGCGCACGGTCCAGCAAAGCCGTGTCATCCAGCGGGTGGCTGGTCAGGATGTCCTCAAGCTCGGAGGGCTGTGTCGGGTCGAAGTGCAGCCCCTTGTGATCGATCAGCAGACCCAGCGGCGGCTCGCCTGCGCGGCCGGGAAACAGCGACCGCAGCATCGCGTCTTCGACGCGGACAACGGGCAGCCCTTTTTTGGATGCGACGGCCAGCCCACGATGCGCGGTGCCCGCATTGCCCCAGACAGCGATGGCATCGCCGTCGCGCGGCATGCCCAGATGCAGGCTATAGCCCGACAGCTGCAAGATGCGCCGCACCCGTCGGTTGGTGATGAAGCCGCCGTTAAACACAAAAAGCCGCCGGTCCCGTGGGGAACCGGCGGCGGGTGTGTCGTATATTTCAGGCCCTAAAGCCATCGGTCCAGATCAGTTGCTCGACGCGAGCGACGACAGGTTGTTGACCGAGCTGGCCGACCCCGTGATCGAGGAGATGACCTTGCTCCACTGGGTGAAGGGGGCTTCGGTGACGTAGAGCGTATCGCCATCACGGATCACGAAATCGCGGGCCATGAACATGCCGTTGGGCTTGGTCAGGTCAAGCACATAGACCATGCGCTGTGCGCCTTGCAGGTCATTGCGGCCCAGAACCTGTGCCACGACCGCTTCGGGTTCGTTGCGGAAGACGAAAACACCTGTCGGGTCAGCGGTGCCCGCGTTCAGCCCGCCCACCTGTGCGATGCCTTCAAGCGCCGACAGGTTCTTGGTCTCGAACGGGACTTTCTGCTGCGCGCCGGTGGCACCAAGGGCCACAAAGGACCGTGTATCTTCCTCGATCAGGATCCGATCCCCGCCGCGCAGGGCGATGTCGAGCTCTGGGTGGCTGTAAAGATCTTCAAGCCAGATTTTGCCCCGCTGATTGCCACGCAGCACGGTGACCTGCGCGATCTGGGGGGTGATGGTCACACCACCGGCCCGCGCCAGCATGGTGGCAAGCGTGCGCGTCGGGCGTTCAATCGCATAGACACCCTGCGCACCGACAGAGCCGACAAGCGACACGGTCGCCCCGTCACCTGCCAGACGGCGCACCTGAACCTGCGGGTCTGGCGTTTGTTCGGACAGTTTGTTGGTGATGATGCGGCGGATCGCTTCGGGGGAATTGCCAGCGGCCTTGATCCGGCCCGCGTAGGGCACAAAGATGAACCCCGATCCGTCGACCTGCACTTCTTCCAGCACGGTGGCGTTGGCCCCTTGGGCGGCCAGCAAGCCATCATCGACGTTTTCCCAGATCGTCAGCCCCAGCGTATCACCGGGGTTGATCGTATCCGACCCAAGCTGACCGGCGTTGATGAACCCCGGGCTAAAGCCAAGCGCGGGGGCGACGGCGGTGGCGCGGGTCACACGGTCGTTGACGGCGACAACAAATGCGTCGCCTTCCTTCTGGACCGATCCGGCAAAGATCTGACGTTTGTTCGGGCCAACCTGCGGAAGGCCACATGAAGATACCACGGCCATAGCCGCAAGTAATGCGATGGGACGCGCCCACCGGAAGGGTACGGATTTCACTGCCCGGTCTCCTCGACCTGTTCTTGTTCTGCCTCGAATTCGCCGATTTTTTCGGCGTAATTATCATCGGCTTAGCGCAGATTGGATCGAAAAGCTACTGTCTGGGCGAAAAACGCTCAGGTGACGGCCCGCAACTGTTGCCTTGGTGCCGCGGTTCCCAGCTCTAGCGCGTCGTAGGGGTCTTCGGGGGCGAGCATCATATCGACCACTTGCCGCATCAACTGCGTGCGCGCGCGTGCCGCATAAAATCCGCCCGGTACCTGCGAGGTTTCCAGCAAATACCGGCGATAGTCCTTGTAGGCCTTGTTATCGGGGCGCGAGGCGGCGGCAAAGAATTGCGCCAGCGGCTGGTCCGAGACGAATTCGGGTTTCGCATAGACGGCGCTGCCAAACACCTTGAGCGGAATTCCGCGCCACAGCACCTGCTGACCGGCGGTGGAGTTCACGGTAACGGCCGTGCGGGCATCGTTGAGCAGCTGCGCCAGCTTGCCGCCGCGCACGAAATGCACCCGGTCCGCGACACCCAGATCTCGCGCCACCTGTTTGACCACGCGGCGCAGAGGTGCGCGGCCGTCTTCCAGAGGATGTGCCTTCACAACAAGATGATGGTGGCGCGGCGCGCCCTTGGCGAAGCCTTCCAGCACCACGGTCAGGAAATCTGTCATCGTCTCGAAGGGGGAGTGTTCCTGGAACGAGCTGTCATGCTCCAGCTGCAGCAGTGCCAGATGGTAGGGGAAGCCGCCGAGCCGGATACGCAGCGTTGCGATCAGCCGGTCCAGCGCCAGCGCGGGCATCAGCAGCAGCCGCTTGAGGTACAGCTTGAACTCCTTGGTCACCGGCAAGCTGCGATGCGGGCGGAAGTTACGGTAGTCGCCGTTCCGGAACAGCACAAACCAGTGATAGAGCGCGCCATAAAACACATGCTGGCGCATATCACCCCAATGACCGGGGGGGAGGGGGGCCTCCATATCCGAATTGGCCAGTGCGGCCTGCATCTGTTCGATGGACATGTCCATCAGCCGTGAATTGCCGTTGGACCCGCCGCGTTCATAGGTGACCCAATAGGGGCGCATGTAGCCTTCTTCAAAGACATGCACGGTCAGGCCGCGGGCCTTGGCCTCGGCCACGGCTTGGGCGTGGATCGGGCGGGTGTCGCCATAAAGCACGATATCTGTGACACCCTTGTCGGCGAGCAGCGCAACAAAGGTGTCTTTCCACGTGTCAGCTGTTCCGCGAAACGGGATATAGCTGCGCGGGTGGAACCAGAAGGCCCGATCGCCTGCGTTGAACCCCACACGCCAAACCTGCGCCCCCGCCAGACGAAGCATCTTGCCCAGACGGTTGAAGAAGGGACCATGCGGCCCTTGCAGGAAAAGGAAGACCCGTTCACGGGGTGCTGCGGCGTTCATCGGTTGCTTTCGGTTTATCTTGGTCATCGGGCAGACAAACACCGGATACCGGCGAAAATGTGGCGTGTCTGTGGACTTGTCATGCTGCGGGCAGAGGTCTACTTCGGTAGCGACCAGTATAGAAGAGGCAGGCGCATGTTTACAGGCATTATCACGGACATCGGAAAGATCACCAAGCTTGAACAGCAAGGCGACCTGCGCGCGCGGATCGAAACGGGCTATGATACCAGCGGCATCGACATGGGGGCCTCTATCGCCAGTGATGGCGTGTGCCTGACCGTGGTGGATCTGGGGGCCGATTGGTACGAGGTGCAGATCAGCGCCGAGACCGTGGCCAAGACCAACCTTGGCGCATGGGAGGTCGGACGCCGTCTGAACCTTGAACGCGCGCTGAAGGTCGGGGACGAATTGGGCGGGCATATCGTGTCGGGCCATGTCGATGGCGTGGCCGAGGTGGTGGCGCTGCGCGACGAGGGCGACAGCACCCGCGTGACCCTGCGCGCGCCCGAGGGTCTGGCGCGTTTCATTGCCCCCAAAGGCTCTGTCGCGCTGAACGGCACCTCGCTGACCGTGAACGAGGTCGACGGCTGCGACTTCGGCATCAACTTTATCCCCCACACCAAAGAGGTGACCACATGGGGTGATGTCGCCATCGGGGACCGCATCAACCTGGAGATCGACACATTGGCCCGCTATGTTGCGCGGCTGGCGGAAATGTCATGATCGCGGGGATCGGACATAATCAGGGCCCCAGCCTTGAGCGTGGCCAGAAATGGCGCGCTTTCCAGTGGCAAAAGGCCCGCGAGGCGGCGATGCCTTCAGCTATCCCGCTGATGGTGGTCAAGATGCGCGTGGCGCGCGCCCGCGAGCTGGGGTTGGACTACAAGGCCTATGCCGCGATCCGTCAGGCCACGGGGCGCGATATTCTGGCGCTGCTGTTCTCGTCCAATGCGCTGCGGGTGGTCCGAGCGGGGGCACCGCATATCCCTCTGCGCGAGGCCGAGGTGCTGGACAAGGTGCAGCGCGCCCAGAAGCTGGCGCTGGTACATCGCCCGCTGCGGCCCGACAGGGTGGCACAGGCGAATCCCGTGCTGGATCACGTGGCCGAGGCCCCCAAGTTCACCGACAGCTGGAGCGCGATGCGCGATCATCTGGGGCAGGTGGTTCAAGGGCGCAAACTGGTCGGCGATCAGGTGCTGATCATTGGCGATACCGGATTGGAACGGGACTGGGCCACCGCAAGCAAGGCGGCGGGCTATGTGGATGCCGCGCGCTATTTCGGCGCTTAACGCGGACCGCCGCGCGGGGTGACGGTGCGGAATTGAGTTTATTTGGCAAAATGAAGCAGGGACGGGGGTGGCCCTGCTCTGGCAAAGGCGCGTGGGGTGGGGTATGTGCCACTGCAACAACGATTGAGGTGACCCCATGCAATTTGAAACGCCCGGACCGGTCGAGGCTGAATTGGCGGATGCCATCGCGCCCATCGAAGAGATCATCGAAGAGGCCCGTCAGGGTCGCATGTTCGTGCTGGTCGATCACGAAGACCGCGAGAACGAAGGCGATCTGGTAATCCCCGCGCAGTTTGCGGATGCGGATGCGATCAACTTTATGGCCACCCACGGGCGCGGGCTGATCTGTCTGCCGATGACCGAGGAACGGGTCAACACGCTGGGTTTGCCGATGATGGCGGTGAATAATTCTGCCCGCCACGAGACGGCCTTTACCGTATCGATCGAAGCGCGCGAGGGAGTGACCACCGGTATTTCCGCCGCCGACCGTGCGCTGACCGTCAAGGTCGCCATCGACGAGGATAAAGGCGCGGTGGATATCGCCACGCCGGGGCATGTGTTTCCGCTGCGCGCACGCGATGGCGGCGTCTTGGTCCGTGCGGGTCACACCGAGGCTGCCGTCGATATCTCGCGCCTTGCGGGGCTGCATCCGTCCGGTGTGATCTGCGAGATCATGAAGGAAGACGGCACCATGGCCCGCCTGCCGGATCTGGTTGCGTTTTGTCAGCAGCACGACATGAAGATTGGCACAATCAGCGATCTGATCGCCTATCGCCACAAGCATGACAACCTGCTGGTGGAGCGCGACAGCCGCACCGTGACCTCTGCCTATGGGGGCGATTGGAAGATGCAGATTTTTACCGACGAGATCAGCGGCACCGATCATGTCGTCCTGTCCAAGGGCGATATCACGACGGATGCGCCGGTTCTGGTTCGCACCCATGCGATTAACGCGCTTGAGGATATCCTCGGCCTCGGGCCAAGCCCCGCCGACGAATTGCCACGCGCGATGCAGATCATCGCGGACGAAGGCCGTGGCGCGGTGCTGTTGTTCCGCGATCCCGACCCGCGGTTGCGTTTCGAGGACGAAGAGGATGATCGCCCCCGTACCGTCAAACGCACCGGTCTTGGGTCGCAGATCATGGCGAGCCTTGGGTTGCACAAGCTGATCTTGCTGACGGATAACCCCGATACGCGCTATCTGGGGCTGGACGCCTATGACCTTAGCATCGTGGGCACGCGCCCCATCACGCAGGAGTAAATGCAATGGCTGCTGGAAATCATACGACGCTGACCACGCCGCGCTTTGACACGCCGGTTAAGGTTCTGATCGTCATTTCGCCCTATTACTCGGACATCGCCGAGGGCTTGCTGAAAGGCGCCAAGGCAGAGCTCGAGGCCGCCGGGGCTGAATGGGACGTGGTGGAAATGCCCGGCGCGCTGGAAATCCCGACCGCCATCGGTATCTCTGACCGCAAGAGCAATTTTGACGGCTACGTGGCGCTTGGCTGTGTCATCCGCGGCGAGACGACGCATTACGAGACCGTGTGCAACGACAGCAGCCGCGCCTTGCAGCTGATGGGGTTGCAGGGCATCTGTATCGGCAACGGCATCCTGACCGTCGAGAACCACGAACAGGCCGCCGTGCGCGCCGATCCGGCGGGGCAAAACAAGGGTGGCGGTGCGGCAGCTGCGGCCTTGCATCTGATCGCGCTGAGCCGTAAGTGGGGCGACATTCGCAAAGACATCGGTTTCAAGCCGCGCTCGGATGAATATCTGATGGCGGGCGACAATGACGGACCCAAGACAGCATGACATCCTCCGCCGGCCTTTCGGGCAATCAAAAACGCAAGATGAAATCAGCTTCGCGGCTTTATGCCGTGCAGGCCCTGTTCCAGATGGAGCATTCCTCGCAAAGCTTTGACACCGTGCGCAAGGAGTTCCTTGAGCACCGCTTTGGCGCCAGTTACGACGGTCAGGAAATGATCGATGGTGACATCCGGCATTTTGCAGACCTGCTTGAGACGGCGGTGAACTATCAGGCCGCGATTGACCAGATGACCGACCGTGCGCTGGTGGCTAAATGGGCCATCGCGCGGATCGACCCTACTTTGCGTGCCCTGTTCCGCGCCGCCGGTGCCGAGCTGCGCGCGCAGGAAACGCCGCCGCGGGTCGTGATCAACGAATATGTCGACGTGGCCCGTGCCTTCTTTGAGGGGGGCGACGAGCCGAAGTTCGTGAACGCCGTTCTGGATCATATGGCCCGCGAAGCCCGTCCGGAAGAGTTCTGAGCCGGACAGGCTCAGCTCATCATCTTTGGCCGACAGCGACAGACCAGCGAAAAACCTGATATTTTCGGGCTGATATTGTCGGGAAAGTGTGACGGGACCACCGCTGCCGTTCTGTTCTATATTCCCGAGGACCTGTATGTACAGGTGGGCGCCAGATAAACGAACCAGGGCTCGAACAGAGCCAGCTCCCTCGGATTTGCTTAAGGCCACTGGAATGTAACTTTTACAAACAGGGCAGAACCCGTCACCCCCGTTAAGTAGGCGCGACCATAGCCTGCGACAAGGGGTATTCTAGCTTGGCTCGGTGTTTTCGACAAAGCGGTAGCGAGTCAGCTCTTCGGGCAGCAGCAGATAGATTTCATCCGGCGGCGTGACCAGCGCGTGCTGCATGACCAGCGGGTCGATGCCCATCTGATCCAGATAGGTCATGACCTCGCCTTGGCCGCGCTGGATGTCCTCCACCGCGACAAACGCGGGGAGCAGGGTGCTTTCACCGAAGAAATGCTGGTGCACCCCGACAGAGGCATCCTCTGGCACGTCGCGGCTGGTGCCCGCGGCCAATAGATAGGGGCAGGCGGAATAGCAGATATCGCCGCTGCGCAGGGCGGTCGTGAGCTCAGCATCCCGCAGATACCGCCCCAGACGCAGCGCGTCGCTGACCGACCCACCGGGCGAATTCAGGATCACGCCCTCGGGTTGGGGATCAAGTGCGGTGATCTGTTTCTCGATGCGTTCGGCATCACCCGCCATGATGCCCCCTTCCAGCAGCACGCGCGCGCCGCCTTCGACCACGGTCAGGGTCAGCCGTTCGGGCAGGGGTGTGTCCGGCATGGGGCGGCCGCCGGGGCGGGCGCGGTCGGGTTGAAACCGGCGGGTCTGGTCGCCGGGGCGCGTGGGTTCGGTCAGCCCCGGGGCACGCGGACCAAAGCCGGGCAGGCGCAGCCCCTCGTCCAGATCACCCCAAAAGAGCAGCCCCGCCAACCCCAGCTGAAAGATCAGAACGCCGCCCAGAACCCGTGCCACCGGTGGGCGTTTGGAAGGATCACGTCGCAGTTTCATGTGGTTTTCGAAGGCGTGCTAAGGGCAGGATTCTCGGTCACGATATCATGGGGCGCAGCGTCATCGCGGTCTTCCCACGCGTTTTCATCGACAGATGTGCCCTTCATCGCCGCATCCATGTCACGCATCGCCAGCACCGCGGCCCGCAATTCGGCAAGGGTGAGTGTTTCCTCGATCGCGCTGCCCTCGCGGCCTTCGCGGATCGCTCCTTGGGTTATGGCGAGGATGAAGACCAGCACGGCGGGCAACAGATCAATGGCAATCGCGCCGGCCCAGGAGGGCACGAAGTTGCGCGCGTATTTGATCACCGCATCGGCGCTGGAAATCGGGGTGTAGGTCGTCTCTGTTGGCGGGGCCATGGCCAGCACGTCTTGGGCAGCGCGCTCCAGTGTGGCGGCACGTTGGGCCAGAACCTCAAGCACGGCACTGATGGTCGAGGCCTGATTGCCCCGCACCTCGACACTGCTGCCATCCAGTTCGGGCAGCACGACAGAGGCCGACAGATCCTGCGCGGCGCGTTCGACCAGCGGGGCGACTGACAGTTGCCGCAAGCGCGTGATCAACCCGGCAAGCCGTACCGCCTGTTCGGAAAATTCGACTGATCGCGCTTCCACCGGACCGGGTTCGACCGTCAGCGCGCGCATCCGGCTGAGGATCTGGTTGCCCTCGACAAAAGCGTCATTGACCAGCGGGGTCTGGGTGGCGATCTGCGCCTCCAGCCCTGACAGCTCTGCCGATTTCTGTCGCAGCACGCGGAACACGGCGCCACGCCCCGCCAAGCCCGACAGCCCGCCCGTGGCCTCCTGTTCGCTCAGATCCTCGAAACTTTGACGCACACGGGCAACGTCCCGCTCCAACCCTTGCGCGGAAAGGGTGATCTCATGCGCGCGCTCCAACGAGCCTTGGTAATCCTGCACGGTCTCGGCCAGATGCTGTTCCACCGCTGCAGATCCGGCAAGGGCGGCGGCGTTCAGCCAGCTCGACATCGCGATGATCGCGACGCTTCCCAGCGACATGGCCCCCAACAGCCCGACCCGCGCACGGGCGCTGCGGACCGCCGGAAACAGGCGCAGCATATAGGACCAGAACACAAAGATGCCCACGGAAACAGCAGCGGAATAGGCGATCGCGGCAAAGGCCGACATCGCCCCGTTGTCATCCAGCAAGGACGACACCCCAAGATAGGTGTAGATGCCCGACGCCACCGCCAGCACCCCAAGCGCTGTGCCCGAAAACGTATCGAGCCAGCCCAGATGCCCTTCGAGTTCGCGCGCATAGCGGATGCCGCGCTGTTGATGTGTCGAGTTTTCGCCGTCGCGCGCCATATGCCCACCCTGTTTTCTTTTGAACTAGATAGGTTGCGCGCTGCGGATTACCAAGCGCTTGCCTGATGTTCATGAATTGTTCATATTGCTCCCATGACCCAGACCGACCTGATGACCGCCCCGACCTTGCAACCCGGACAGTTGATTGCCCGTGGTGTGACCCGCCAGCTTGCCGCACTCGGTTTCGCGAGCGTGGAAGAGTTGGTGCCCACGCGAGGGCTGCGGGTGGATGTGATGGCGCTTGGTCCCAAGGGGGAGATCTGGATCGTTGAATGCAAATCCAGCCGTGCCGATTTCATGTCCGACAGCAAATGGGACGGGTACCTCGAATGGGCCGACAGTTTCTTTTGGGCGGTGGATGCGGATTTCGACGTCGACCTGCTGCCCGAGGACACCGGCCTGTTTATCGGTGACAGCTACGGGGCAGAGCTCGTGCGCATGGGGCCGGAAACCCGACTGGCTGCCGCGCGCCGCAAAAAGATGACCCATCTCTTTGCCACCCATGCCGCGCGCAGGCTGCATATGCTGCGCGACCCGCATGCCATGCCGCAGTGGGGCTAGGGTACATCAATATTCCAAATGGAAAATATCCCGGGGGTGCCGCGCAAAGGCGCGGCGGGGGCTGGCCCCCATCCCGACCGGGCAACATGCGTTATCGCTTGTTCTTGCCAGCTTTGCCCGCACGATGGGCGGCGGCCATGATCTCTTCCGCGATTTCAACGGCTTCATCCGTGGTGAAATCCATCGGGATCTCGATCCCGCCTTCCGCTTCGATGAACAGCCGGACCATGCCCTTATCGGTTGGCCCGATTTGCAGGTTGGCTTCAATGTCGCGTTCTGTGTCGATGCCCATGAGGTTTCTCCGAAACTGTGTCAGGTCCCGTACCCTGCGGCGCTGGAAATGGCAAGTTTTGCCATTCTCACCTGTGATAGGACAAATCGAAGTTTGCGACGGATATGTGCTTGCATTCCTTTTTCATGAACGCTAGATCGACCGCAGTGCCGCCTTAGCTCAGTTGGTTAGAGCGCCTGATTGTGGATCAGGAGGTCCCTGGTTCGAGACCAGGAGGTGGTACCACTCTCCCCCCCCGAAAAAATTAGAGCATATTTCTGTGCGGCGTGATGTTTTCGTGCGCCGTGCCTCGGCACTGTGGCGCATAGGCTGCGCGCGTTACTCGATCGTGACGCTCTGACGCAGCTCGCCTGTCATCCGGTCAAAGATCAGAATCACATCTTCCTGTGTCACCACAGCATACCAGTCGGGGCCTTGGGTGAAGGTCACCGCTTTTTCGCCGTCGGGCAGGGTGATAGAGGCCGGTAAATCGGGGCTCTTGTTCGAGAAGCGGATGACAAGTAGCCCGATCACGACTAGAAGGCCGAAAATCATTGTGGCGGTCAGCACCGTCACCAGCCGCCGCAGGAATTTGATGTTCGGGGGCTCGGAAGGATCAGTCATGTCGCACCGTCAAATTACGTTTACCATCGCGGACAGCCCGCCATCTCGCCTTGATAAGGCGCTTGCGCGCGATGTGCCAGAGGATGCGAACCTGTCGCGCACACGGTTGGGGCGTTTGCTGGAACAAGGCGCCGTGCGGGTTGACGGAACAGTGGTAACCGATCCCCGCAGCCGTGCCGAAGCGGGGCAGCAGATCACCGTCGATGTGGAAGAGGCCGAAGACAGTCATATCCTCGCCGAGGAAATCCCGTTGGAGGTCGTCTTTGAAGACGCGGATCTGATCGTGATCAACAAGCCCGCAGGCATGGTGGTTCACCCCGCGCCGGGCAGCCCGTCGGGGACGCTGGTCAATGCGCTGCTGGCCCATTGCGGCGATGACTTGTCGGGGGTGGGCGGCATGAAACGGCCAGGGATCGTGCACCGGATCGACAAGGATACCTCGGGTCTGCTGGTTGTCGCCAAGTCTGACGCAGCCCACCACGGGCTGGCCAAACAGTTCGAGAAACACACCGTTGAACGGTATTATCAGGCCTTGGTCTACGGCGTGCCGGATGCCAACGATCCGCGCCTACGGGGGGTGAAGGGGGCCAGCTTCGAGCCGGGCAATATCCTCAAGCTCACCACGCAGCTGGCGCGTCACCGTACCGACCGCCAGCGTCAGGCCGTGTTCTTTCAGGGCGGCCGCCACGCTGTGACCCGTGCGCGCACCGTTGCGCGGCTTGGCAATCCAGAGGTTCTGGCCCTGATGGAATGCTGGCTTGAAACCGGCCGTACCCATCAGATCAGGGTGCATATGGCCCATGCCGGTCACGCATTGGTGGGCGATCCGACCTACGGTGGCAAACGTAAACTAGCAAAAGGCGCGGTCTCGGACGCCGCCGCCGAAGCGGTGCGCAGCTTTCCGCGCCAGGCCCTGCATGCGGCGGTACTGGGGTTCGATCATCCGGTCACGGGCGACTACGTACGCTTCGAAGCGCCGCTGCCCGGTGACATGACCGACCTGCTCGAGGCCGTAGGCTACGACCTGCCCTAGTGCACAGTTGTGTGATCGACCTGTAGTAAAACGGTTTTTTAAGGATTATTGGGCCCAATTCACCGTCCCATGCGTTAGGCTGGGCACTTGAAACGGAGCGGGGCCCTCTCCATATCTATGTTAATCCAAATAACATGGGCCCCGGAAATTGGGGAAAGGGACAAAGATGGCTAATTACGCAAATCTGCCAGCGCCAACACCGGAAGGCGGATTGAACCGCTATATGCAGGAAATCCGCAAGTTTCCCCTGTTGGAGCCGGAAGAAGAATACATGCTCGCCAAACGGTGGGTCGAAGAGCAAGACACCGAAGCCGCGCATCGCATGGTCACCTCGCACCTGCGTTTGGCGGCCAAGATCGCCATGGGCTACCGCGGTTATGGTCTGCCGCAGGCAGAGGTGATTTCAGAAGCCAACGTCGGCCTGATGCAGGCGGTCAAACGCTTCGACCCCGAAAAAGGCTTTCGTCTGGCGACCTACGCCATGTGGTGGATCCGCGCCTCGATCCAGGAATATATCCTGCGGTCCTGGTCGCTGGTGAAACTGGGCACGACCTCGGGCCAGAAGAAGTTGTTCTTCAATCTGCGCAAGGCCAAGAACCGTATCGGCGCGCTGGAAGAAGGCGATCTGCACCCCGACAACGTCAAACGCATCGCGACGGACCTTGGTGTGACTGAAACCGAAGTCATCTCCATGAACCGCCGTATGTCGGGCGGTGATGCGTCCTTGAACGCCACTGTCGGCTCCGAAGGCGAGGGGACGATGCAGTGGCAGGACTGGCTGGAAGACGAAGACGCCGACCAGGCCACCGACTACGAGGAACGGGACGAGTTGGAAACCCGCCGCGAGATGCTGGCGGAGGCGCTGGATGTGCTGAACGACCGCGAGAAGGACATCCTGACTCAACGTCGCTTGTCGGACCAAACGGTCACGCTCGAAGATCTGAGCAGCCAGTATGACGTCAGCCGCGAGCGTATCCGCCAGATCGAGGTGCGCGCCTTTGAAAAACTGCAAAAACGCATGCGCGATCTGGCCCGTGAAAAAGGTCTGATGGGCACCGCCTGATCGCCAGCCACGGTTTTGAATATCGATCCCCGCAAGGCGCGTCGCTTTGCGGGGTTTTTTTATGCACCCCTTGATGATCTGCCGCGGCTCCCCCTACAGTCGCGCGACACCAAACATCAGGGGATCACGATGAAAAAGCTACGCTGGGGCATCCTCGGGGCTGCCCAATTCGCACAAGAACAGATGGCACCGGCCATCCACGCGGCAAAGGGGGCCGAACTGGTTGCCCTCGCCACATCTCACCCTGACAAAGCCGCGCCCTTTCAGGCCTTCGCCCCGCAGCTTGCAGTGCACAGCAGCTACGAGGCGCTGCTCGCCGATCCGGATCTCGACGCGGTCTATATCCCGCTGCCCAACCATTTGCATGTGGAATGGACGCTCAAGGCGCTGAAGGCGGGCAAACATGTCTTATGCGAAAAGCCGATGGCGATGCAGGCGCAAGACTATGACCGGTTGATTTCCGCAAGCGATACCACGGGCCTGCTGGCGGCCGAAGCCTTCATGATCGTCCATCACCCCCAATGGATACGCGCCCGAGAGATCGTGCAATCGGGCAGCTTGGGGCGGCTGCGCCACGTGGCGGTCAACTTCTCGTTCTTCAACGACGATACCGGCAACATCCGCAATGACCCCAAGGCCGGTGGCGGCGTGCTGCCGGACATCGGTACCTATGCCTTCGGCTGCACCCGCTTCGTCACGGGGCAAGAGCCGACCGCGATCTCCCATGCCAAGATCGACTATGAAAACGATGTCGATGTCTTCGCGCAGGTCGCGGCCCGCTTCGACGGGTTTGACCTTTCCGCAACCGTGTCCATGCGTATGTTCCCGTTTCAGCAGGTCGTTATTCACGGCGAAAAGGGCATCCTGCGTCTGAGCTGCCCGTTCAACCCGACGGTCTATTCCCAAGCCGAGCTGTATCTCGAGACCACACAGAACAGCACCACCGTCGAACGCTTTCCCGGCGTGAACCACTATGTGCAGCAGGTCGAAAACTTTGGCGCGTCAGTGACCGAGGGCACGGCCTATCCCTGTCCGCTTGAATTCAGCCGCGGCACGCAACGCATGACGGATATGGCCTTTGCCGCCGGGGGTTGAGCCTTGGCACTTGCGACCTACCTATAAGGGGTAACACTCAAGGGGGATGATCATGGCCGGAGGATGGGCGAAAGACGGCGCTGTCAGTGAACAGATCGAAGCGTCGATTAACGATGAACTGGCCCGCCTCAAGGCGCGCAAGGCCCCTCAGGGCGAAAGCCGCACCCATTGCGCCGAATGCGAAGAACCGATCCCCGAGGCGCGCCGCCAAGCCTTGCCGGGCGTAAAGCTCTGCATTGATTGCGTGCGCGAACGGGACGGTCTGGCGCAGGCCCGCGGTGGCATCAACCGGCGCGGCAGCAAAGACAGCCAGCTGAAATAGCCAAAAGCAAAACGGGGCGCTGCATCTGCACCGCCCCGCTCGATTTCCAAATGGTCCTAAATCCTCGCCGAAGGCATTAAACTCTTATGCCTTCCCGCAGGATCAATCCTCCATCGCTTCCAGCTCATCAATGAAGCCCGAAATCATCGACAGGCCCTTATCCCAGAACGCGGGGTCAGAGGCATCAAGCCCGAAGGGGGCCAGCAGCTCTTTGTGGTGCTTCGATCCGCCCGCTTTCAGCATATCGAAATATTTGTCCTCAAACCCTGGCTCACCTTCCTCGTAGACCGCGTAGAGCGCGTTTACCAAGCCGTCGCCGAAGGCGTAGGCATAGACATAGAAGGGCGAATGGACGAAATGGGGGATATAGGCCCAGAAGGTCTCGTAGCCGTCCATGAACTCGAACGCTGGCCCAAGGCTCTCGCCCTGCACCGACATCCACAGTGCGTTGATGTCGTCTGGTGTAAGCTCTCCACCACGGCGGGCGTCGTGCAGTTTGCATTCGAAATCATAAAAGGCGATCTGGCGCACGACCGTGTTGATCATATCCTCGACCTTGCCGGCCAGCAGCACTTTGCGCTCGGCATTAGTTTTGGCGCCGTCCAGCATCTTGCGGAAGGTCAGCATCTCGCCAAAGACCGAGGCGGTTTCAGCCAAGGTCAGCGGTGTGGAAGATAACATCTCGCCCTGACCTGCGGCCAGCACCTGATGCACGCCGTGGCCCAGCTCATGCGCCAGTGTCATCACATCGCGCGGTTTGCCCAAGTAGTTCAGCATCACATAAGGGTGCACGTCGGTCACGGTGGGGTGGGCAAAGGCACCGGGGGCTTTACCCGGTTTGACGCCTGCATCGATCCAACCTTCGGTAAAGAAGGGGGCCGCGATTTCTCCCATACGGGGATCGAAGGCGTTATAGGCGTCCATGACGGTCTTTTCCGCCTGTTCCCAGCTGACGGTTTTGGGGTCTTCCATCGGTAGGGGGGCGTTGCGGTCCCAGACCTGCATGGTGTCGAGGCCCAGCCATTTGCGTTTCAGCTCGTAGTAGCGGTGGCTGAGCTTGGGGTAGGCGTTGACCACCGCATCGCGCAGCGCTTCGACCACCTCGGGCTCCACGTGGTTTGACAGGTGGCGGCCGGTTTGCGGTGTGGGCATTCCGCGCCACCGGTCGATGACCTCTTTTTCCTTGGCTTGCGTATTATGCACGCGGGCAAAGGTACGGATATTGGCCTGAAACACATCCGCCAATTCGCGCGCCGCGGCTTCGCGCAGATCACGCGACGGGTCGGTCAGCAGGTTCAGCACGCCTTCGATGTTCAGCGGCTCGTCGTTTACCTCGAATTCCAGCCCGGCGATGGTCTCGTCGAACAGACGCTCCCATGCGTCGCCGACGACGCCCAGATCATGCAGGAACTTTTCCATCTCGTCGGAAAGCTGGTAATCTTTCATCGCGCGGATACGGTCGAACACCGGCTTATACCGCGCCAGATCCGCCTTTTGGCTCAGCAGGTTGGCAAGGTGATCATCCTCCAGCCGGTTCAACTCAAGCGTGAAGAACACCAGCGGGGTGGTAAAGTTGGTGATCTTCTCCTGCGCGTCCGACATGAATTTTGCACGGCCGGAATCGGTGGTCAGCTGGTAATAGCGCAGCCCCGCGTAAGACATGATGCGCCCGGCGATCTGGTTGATCTTCTCATTGCGCAGCACACAGTCCAGCAATTCGTTCGCATCCAGTTCGGCCAGTTTGCCTTCGTAATCTTCGGCAAAGCTGCGGCAGGCCTCTTCAAGCCAGTCCAGATCGCGCTTGAGCTCGGGCGCGTCTTCACCGGTGTACAGGTCGTCAAGATTCCATTCAGGCAGCTTGCCGAAGGCAGAGGCCCCGGAACCGGCGTTGGCATCAAGGACGGGGACGGGCAGTTGAAACATGAAAAACCTCTTTTTGACGTTAAATCTACCTAAGCACGGGTCCGCGGCAAAGCAAGGCGATGGCGGCGCGGATTAGCCGTAAATCCGCAGCATTTCTTCAAGATCGGCCAATGTGTTGGCTTCTTGCAGGGGCTTGTCCTGCCGCCAGCGCAGCATCCGCGGAAAGCGCAAGGCGACGCCCGATTTATGCCGCGTGCTGCGCTGGATGCCTTCGAAGGCGATCTCGAACACATGATGCGGGGTGACCTTGCGCACGGGACCAAACCGTTCGAGCGTATTCTTTCGCACCCAAGCCGTGATCTTGCGAAACTCGGCATCCGTCAGACCGCTATAGGCTTTGGTAAAGGGCACCAGATCATTGCCGTTCCAGACCGCAAAGGTGAAGTCTGTGAACAGGTTGGCGCGTCGTCCTGATCCGGATTGGGCATAGATCATCACCGCATCAATGGTCAGCGGGTCCAGCTTCCATTTCCACCAATCGCCCTTCTTACGCCCCGCCAGATAGGGGCTGTCGGCACGTTTCAGCATGACCCCTTCGGCCTGCGCTTCGCGTGCGGTGGCGCGTTGGTCGGCCAGCGCATCCCATGTGGGGAAGGTCAGTTGCGGCGACAGGCGGATCGGCGCATCGTCGGGCAGGGCGGCGCAGGCCTGTTCCAGCAGCGCACGGCGCTCGGCAAAGGGGCGGGAGCGAATATCTTCGCCCTGCCATTCCAGCAGGTCGTAGGCGTGCAGCACCACCGGGGCTTCGGCCAGCAGTTTCTTCGGCACGGTCTTGCGGCCAATCCGGGCTTGCAGCGCATTGAAGGAGGATGGCGCAGGCTGTCCGTCAGGCCAGACCAGCAGCTCGCCGTCGAGAACCGTGCCATCGGGCATGAAGTCCACCGCACGGGCGAGCTCGGGGAAGCGGTCGGTCATTAACTCTTCGCCGCGCGACCAGACGAAATAGGCACCGTCCCGCAGGATCAACTGGCCGCGGATGCCGTCCCATTTCCATTCGGCACGCCAGTCTTGCGGATCCCCCAGTTCTTGCGGCTCGGCTTCCAGCCCATAGGCCAGATAGAAGGGATAGGGGCGCGATGCGTCGGCAGAGGCATCTTCGGCCTCTACCAGCCCATGCCATGTGGTGTCGTCGGGGTGCCAGTTGCCCATGAGGCGATGCGCAAGCTCGGGCTCGGGTTTGCCTGTGGCACGAGACAGGGCGCGGGTCATCAGCTTTTGGCTGACGCCTACCCGAAACCCGCCGGTGATCAGCTTGTTGAAGATAAAGCGTTCGGTCCCGCCAAGCGTCGCCCATGCGTCAAGGACAAAGGCTTTGCGGGCCTCTTCATCCTGGGTGTAAATCTCGCGCAGTGCCGCGATCCACGCGGCAAGCGATTGATCATCCTGCGTCGGGTTGGGGGGCAGAACGAGCGTGATCGTCTCGGCCAGATCGCCAACGATGCTGTAGCTTTCCTCGAACAGCCACAGGGGGATGTTCGCGCGCTCGGCGGCCCATTCGCGCAGCTTGGTGGTCGTGACGGCGCGTTTGGGGCGACGGCCGGAAAACAGGGCGATGGTCCATAGCCGGTCGTCATCCGGTGCCGCGCTGAAATAATCGGCCAGTGCGGCGACTTTCACTGTCGTCTTGGTGCTTTGGTCGATGGCGTTGAACAGCGCGGCAAACCGTTTCATTCGCTTGTGTCCTTATCCAGGGATTCGCCTTCGAACTGGGTCGGTACGACCTGCGCTTGCCAGCCGCTATCGGCCAGAAACCGGCTGAAGACATCGGTATAACCATGTGTCACATATATGTTTTCGGCTTCGGTTGCTTTGATCGCGGACAGCAGCCCATCCCAATCCGCATGGTCCGAGATGATAAAGCCGCGATCGCCTGCACGGCGTCGACGTACACCCCGCACGGCCATCCATCCGCTGGCAAAAGCGGTTTCCTGCGGGCCGAATTTTTTCGACCACGCACTGCCCAAGGCACCGGGTGGGGCCAGCACAATCGCGCCGGGGTGATCCTTGGGCTTCAGATCCGCATCGGCGAGGATCGTGTCGGGCAGGGGGATCCCCTGATCGCGCATGACGCGGTTGGTGTTCTCGGTCGCGGTGTGGGTCAGGATCGGGCCGATGTCGGGGTCGAGCATCGATAGCAAACGTTGTGCCTTGCCCAAGGCATAAGCCCCCAGAAACGCCGTTTTGCCCTGCGCCGCGCAGCCTGCCCACCATGCGTTGATCTCTGCCGCGACGGCGGCTTGATCGGCCCAGCGAAACACCGGCAGGCCAAAGGTGCTTTCGGTGATGAAGTGATGACATCTCACCGGCTCGAACGGGTCGGACAGCCCGTCATCGACCACCTTGTAATCGCCCGAGGCAACCCAGATCTCGCCGTCTACTTCGACGCGGATTTGGGCGGAGCCGGGGACGTGGCCGGCGGGGTGAAACGATACCTGCGCCCCGCCGATCTGCCGCACCTCGCCATATGCGATGCCGTCAGCGGTGATGTCGCCCAAACGGTGGCGCATGACGGGCAGGGCGATGTCGGTGGCAAGGTACCGGTTCATGCCCCAGCGGGCGTGATCGGAATGCCCGTGGGTGATCAGGGCACGGTCCACAGGCCGCCACGGGTCGATATAGAAATCACCCGCGGGGCAATATATGCCGTTTTCGTTGAATGTCAGAACAGGTTGCTTGGCCATGCGCATAAGCTAGCGGGGCGCGCGCGTTTGAACAGGGTGGGCAGGAAAATCCTCGCCGATGCCGAGTTTTCCGTTGGAATAACGTTAGGTTGCAGGCGGAAGTTCATCCTGCGATCCGCGCTACTTTTTGGCGTTTCCAAAGAACAGGGCCGCCATCTCATCCACCGCTTTGTCGCGGGTGGCGGGGATTTCCATCAGCACTTCGTGCTCTGCGCCGTCAATGATATTCAGCTTGCCGCCTTTCCAAGTCTCCATACGGGCGTGGATGCGGCCCTTGTGCACGATACGTTCGTTGGACCCGAGGAATGTGGCGCAGGGCAGGCTGGGGGCGGCGCGCAGGGACAGATGCTTGGTTTCGGACAAAGCCTCGCGCAGCCAGATAAAGCTGGGCCCGCCCAAAGACAGTTCGGGATGGGCCGCCAGTTGCGTGCGCATCATCTCGTACATCTCGGGGTCGGTGGTGAGCATGTTGTTCTCGAACGGCGCGGTCGAGATATAGGATGCCGCCTGCGTGCCCATGGGCAGCTTGTAGCCCTGACCGATGCGCGGCATCAGGTTGGACAGCCCCGCGGCCACCAGACGCATGTGCGGCGCGATATGGATACCCCACATCGGCGCGGTAAAGGCGGCGGCCTGTACCGACAGACCCTCCATACAGGCGCGCAGGCCGATGGCCCCGCCCATGGAGTGCGCCAGCAGGAAATACGGGCGTGGCAGCTGCAAGGCGCGGGCTGTCCGCATCATGGCCGCCACATCTTTTTGATAGTCAGAGAAGACATCGACATGGCCGATGTTGCGGTCGGGGATCAACCGGTCCGACAGACCTTGCCCCCGCCAGTCAATCGCCATGACCGCCAGCCCCTTTTTCGCAAAGGCGCTTGCGGTCATGGCATATTTCTCCACGTATTCGGTGCGGCCGGGGAAAAGCAGCACGGTGCCCTTTGCCCCGTCCAGCGGCCAATGCGCGACGCGCAGCTTTTTACCATCCGATGTCTCGGCCCAATGCGCCTGACCCGTTTCGGGCAGCGGCGCAATGTCGGTGAAAAAGGGCGCGGTTTCCAGCATATTAGGAGAGGACGGACGCCAGCTTCATCGCCATGCCCATGTCGCCGTCAATCTTGAGCTTGCCGCTCATGAAGGCACCGGTCGGGTTGGTGTCGCCGGACAGGATCGCCTGGAAAGTTTCTGCGTCAGCAGAAAGGGTTACATCCGCTTCTTCATCCGCGGCGCGTGCGCCGGTCGAATCCATCATGACAGTGCCTTCGTCTTCGATGTCGAACTTGGCTGTGCCGTCAAAGTCGGCCCCCGCCAGTTTTTCGTTCAGCACTGTTACAGCTTGGTTCACAATATCGCTCATCATAGGCCCTTTTCTTGGCAAATGGTGCCGACACGTCTGGAATTGTGGCGGCAGCCTGTTACATTCACTCTTGTTATGGGCAACCGCATCGTCAACCTCAAACATACCGTCGCGGCACTTGGTCTCTGGGTGTTGCTTGGGGGTATAAGTTTCGCGCAAATGTCGCCCCCCGCGGCGGCGGAATTGCTGCAGGATTTACGCGATGCCCCCGCCGCAGAGGCACCGCGAATCGAACGTGATGTGCAGCGCGCTTGGGCGCGGTCCGGCTCGGCCGCGATGGATTTGCTATATTCCCGTGGTCGCGATGCCATGTCAGAGGGGGACACCACCTTGGCGATCGCCCATCTGACAGCTCTGACGGATCACGCCCCTGATTTTGCCGAAGGCTATCATGCCCGTGCACAGGCCTATTTCGCCGCAGGTCTCTATGGCCCTGCAATCGATGATCTGGAAACCACGCTTGCCTTGAACCCGCAGCAGTATAACGCCATCTTCGGTCTGGGGGCGATCCTGCAGGAGTTTGGCGATCTGCGGGCGGCTGCCGATCTCTATCGCCGAGTGTTAAGCATTAACCCTCACCATGATAACGCGCAAAGGGCGCTCGACGGGCTGCGGCGCGACGGCATCGGGCGCACGCTTTAACGATCTAAGGAATTTCTGGTGGCAGGTGACAGCAGGGTCGTGGCCGTTTTGGGCCCGACCAATACAGGCAAGACGACCTATGCAATCGAACGGATGTTGGCGCATCGCACGGGGGTGATCGGGCTGCCGCTGCGTTTGCTCGCCCGCGAGGTCTATGACCGCATCGTTGCCCTGCGTGGCCCGTCCATCGTGGCACTGGTCACGGGCGAAGAACGGATCGTGCCGCCGCGCACCCAATATTGGGTCTGCACCGTCGAGGCGATGCCCGAAGGCATGGGCGCTGATCTGGTTGCGGTCGATGAAATCCAGCTTTGTGCTGATCCTGAAAGGGGGCATGTCTTTACCGACCGTCTTTTGCGTGCGCGCGGTCAACACGAGACGCTTTTCATGGGGTCCGACACCATGCGCGGCTCAATCGCGGCGCTGGTGCCAGAGGCGCAGTTCATCCGGCGCGAGCGGATGTCCGAATTGATCTATTCTGGTCAGAAAAAGATAAGCAGGATGCGTCCGCGCAGCGCAATCGTCGGGTTTTCGGTTGAGAATGTATATGCGATTGCAGAGCTGATCCGGCGCCAAAAGGGGGGCGCGGCGGTGGTTATGGGCGCGCTCAGCCCGCGCACACGCAACGCGCAGGTCGCCATGTATCAAAATGGCGAGGTCGACTATCTGGTGGCTACGGATGCCATCGGGATGGGGTTGAACCTTGATGTGGACCACGTCGCTTTCTCGGCACTCAGCAAGTTTGACGGGCGTCGGATGCGACCTTTGGCCCCGAACGAACTGGCGCAGATTGCCGGACGGGCAGGGCGCGGGTTCAAGAGCGGTACATTCGGTGTCACGGGCGATGCGTCTCCGCTTGATGATGGTGTCGCGCGGGCCATTATGGATCATCAGTTCACACCGCAGAACAAGCTCAACTGGCGCAACCCCGCGCTGCAGTTCGGATCCATTGACCGGCTGATCCAGACGCTTGAAATGTCGCCGGACAATGAACGCTTGTTCAAAGCGCGCGAGGCCGATGATCTGCGCGCGCTCAAGAATCTCGCCGTTGATGCCGAGATCGCGGCGCGCTGTACCGATGGGCCATCGGTGCGCCTACTGTGGGATGTCTGCCGGATTCCCGACTTTCGTGGTATAAGCCATGCAGAGCACGCCAGCCTGCTGGAGCAGATTTTCAACTTTCTGCACCAGCGCGGTTCCATCCCCGACGACTGGCTGGCGCGGCAAATTAAACGCATAGATCGAACCGATGGCGACATTGATGCGTTATCCAAACGATTGGCGTTTATTCGCACCTGGACCTACGTGACACAGCGCAAAGGCTGGACAGGTGACGAAAGCCATTGGCGACACGAGGCGCGTGTCGTAGAAGACAGACTGTCGGATGCGCTGCACGAGCGTCTGACCCAAAGATTTGTAGATCGGCGCACATCCGTGCTTTTGCGCCGGCTAGGACAGAAGGAAGCCATGGTGGCCGAAGTAAACGAGACCGGTGAAGTAACCGTTGAAGGCGAATTTGTTGGCAAGCTGGACGGGTTCCGCTTTCGCCAAGACAAAGGCGCAGGCGTTGCCGAAGATAAAACGATCAAAGCTGCATCGTTGCAGGCGCTGGCTCCTCAGTTCCATTTGCGGGCGGATCGTTTCTACAACGCGCCTGATACAGAGATTGATTTCACAGAGCAGGGCGGCCTCATGTGGGGCAGCTCTGCCGTGGGTAAACTGGTTGCGGGCTCCGATCCGTTAAAACCCGGTGTCGAGGTCTTCGTCGATGACGTTGCGGGCCCCGAGGTTGCGCAAAAAGTGCAGCGCCGTTTGCAGCATTTCATCGACCGCAAGGTCGCAGCCCTGTTCGAGCCCCTGATCGCCCTGTCAAAGGATGAGGCGCTGACCGGTCTGGCACGTGGCTTTGCCTTCCGCATGGTTGAAAACCTTGGAATTCTGCCCCGCGCTGATGTGGCGGACGAGGTGAAAGCCCTGGATCAGGACGCCCGTGGCGCGCTGCGCAAGCATGGTTTGCGCTTTGGTCAGTTCACCATCTTTATGCCGTTGTTGCTGAAGCCCGCGCCGACCCGTTTGCGTCTGGTGCTGTGGTCGATTTCCAAGGGGCTGAACGAATTCCCTGAATCGCCGCCCCCCGGTCTGGTCACCATCCCCGTAGACACAAGCGCGCCCGAAGGTGCTGCGACGATGGCTGGTTACCGCAACGCGGGTGAACGCGCGATCCGTATCGATATGCTGGAACGTCTGGCCGATATGCTGCGCTCCGAAGATTCGCGCGGCGGGTTCGAGGCGAAGGCCGATATGCTGTCGATCACGGGCATGACGCTTGAACAATTCGCCACGTTGATGGAAGGTCTGGGCTACAAGGCCGAAAAGGCTGAGCGCACCAAGGTGAAAGCCGTTGATACCGTCGTGCCCCATGACGGTGCACCGATGGCTGCCGACAAGGGCGCGGACGCCGAGACGCCCGTGATGGACGTCGCGGCCGAGCAACCAGCCGGTGGTATTGTCGAAGATCCGGCGGCTGCTCAGGCGGATGACATCGTGCCCGCAACCGCGGATATGCCCGATGACGGGATCGCCCCGATGGTCGAGGAACTGGCCGAGACACCAGAGGTGGACGACCACATCCCCGACACCCCTGCCGAGGAAAACCCCCAAGGCACAGCGCCTGACGCCGATATCGCAGGTGCCGAGCTTGAGACATACTATGTCTTCACCTGGGGGCGCACGCCCCGTGGCAATGCCCAAGGCCAGCGTCGCGGCGGCGGGGATCGTCCACAAGGGAAGGGGAAGCCCGGACCGCGTGGCAAGAAGGGTGCACCGCGTGGTGACAAGGGCGGCAAAGCGCAGAAGTTCAGCAGCAAGCCCGCCCGTGCGGAAAAGCCGATCGACCCCGACAACCCATTCGCCGCTGCGCTAATGGGGCTGAAAGACAACAAGTAATTGTCCGAAGCGCCGACAAAGCTGCGGCTTGATAAATGGCTGTGGCATGCGCGGTTTTATAAAACGCGTTCTCTGGCGGCTGCCCGCGTGCAAGCGGGGGCCGTCAGGGTCAACGGCAGCGTGGCGCAAAAGCGTGCGACATTGGTTGTGGTTGGCGACGTACTGACCTTTGCTATGGGCGACGATGTGCGGGTGATCCAGATAGAGGGCATCGGCACCCGCCGTGGTCCGGCCCCCGAGGCGCAAACGCTTTACACCGATCTGTCCCCGCCGGTCCCCCGATCCGAGAAAAAACAACCTGAAAATCCGGCATTTGAGGGAAAAGGGCGCCCCAGTAAGCGTGATCGCCGCGTGCTTGATCTTTCTCGGGCGCGCCACCTTGAATGATACGCTGCGCTGACGTATCTCCTGCGTTAAACCTGCCATAAAAGATGATGTTATGACCTATATCGTTAACGATGCCTGTATCGCCTGCAAATACACTGACTGCGTTGAAGTATGTCCGGTGGATTGCTTCTATGAGGGCGAAAACATGTTGGTCATTCATCCCGATGAATGCATCGACTGCGGCGTTTGCGAACCTGAATGCCCCGCCGACGCGATCCGCCCCGATACAGAGCCGGACATGGAGAAGTGGGTTGAATTCAATCGCAAATACTCTGAACTGTGGCCCGTGATCATCACCAAGAAAGACCCGCTGCCCGAGGCAGAGGAACGCGATGGTGAAGAGGGCAAGCTTGAGAAGTATTTCTCTGAAGCACCCGGCGAAGGCGGCTAAGCGATTCGCACTTGGGTGCATGGGCTGATCGCTGCGTGTGACGCCACCTGATCCCCTTTATTTATTCGATTAACACGTATTTGATCGAATCTGTGCCGCCCCCCGCTTTCGGGGGGGGCAATTTTGTGATATACGTTGTCGCAAATGATGATACCTACGCGCCAAATCTCAACCGTTTTGCACAGGTTGAACCAGAACATCTGAAGTTATGAAATGAGGCTGACGGCTCTTTGGGCCGGTCGGCCTTTGTCGTTGTGACAGCATATTTACCCATGCGGGCCGTCCCCGCGCCCAAGGAGCCACTGTATGAGCAAGTCGAAGAAGCTAGATTTCCGCCCGAATGAATTCGTTGTTTATCCGGCGCATGGCGTTGGTCAGATCATCTCGGTCGAAGAGCAGGAAGTCGCGGGCATCTCGCTGGAGCTGTTCGTGATCGCGTTCGAGAAAGACAAGATGACGCTGCGGGTGCCCACCCATAAGGCGACAGAAATTGGCATGCGCGCGCTTAGCAGCCCTGACGTCATCAGCCATGCGATGAAAACCCTGAAGGGTAAGGCCAAGGTCAAACGCGCCATGTGGTCGCGCCGTGCGCAGGAATATGAGCAAAAGATCAACTCCGGTGATCTGATCGCCATCGCCGAAGTCGTACGCGACCTGCACCGCACCGACGACCAGCGCGAGCAAAGCTATTCCGAGCGTCAGCTGTATGAAGCCGCGCTTGAGCGTCTGACCCGTGAAGTTGCCGCCGTCGCCGGTGGGGACGAACTGGCGGCCTCCAAGCAGGTCGGTGATGTTTTGGAAAGCCGCGTTGCTGCGGCCTGATCGCAACCGTTAAATTTAGAAAAGCCGCGCCTGATATCATATCGGGCGCGGCTTTTTGGTGTCTGAAGGGCGAGGGGGGCTACTACCCTTGTGTCTTATCCTCTTGGTCGATCCGGTTCAGGAACGCGGTTTCCAGATCTTTTTGTAGCTCTTTCGCGCGGGCCACATAGGCTTTGTTCTCGCTTGGTGGGATGTCAGGGCGCCACAGGGCCGCCAGCTCGCGCACAGACGCACGGTCGTGCGAATAGAACATACGCTGCGCCTCTGCCGCCTCGTAATCGGAGAGCCCGAGGTTTTCCAACACATAGCGCCCCGCCCGAAGCGAGCTGTCGAACATCTCGCGCACGATGTCATTCGCGCCGGCCTGGTATTGTTGGTACACATCCGTCCGATCATGGGCGCGGGTTACGATATGCAGGTCGGGCCGTTCCTTGCGCGCATAGGCGATAAGCTGCAAGGCCGACTTGGGATCATCCAGCGCGACAACCAGAACCTTGGCATCGCGCAGACCGGCCTTGCGCAGAATATCAGCGCGGGTCGGATCGCCCAGGAACGCCTTGAAGCCAAAGCGGCGCATGACGGCGATGGTTTCGGGGTTGTGGTCCAGAACGACGGTGCGAAAGCCGCTGGCCTGCACCAGACGGTTCACAATCTGCCCGAACCGTCCGACACCCGCGATGATCACGGTGCCCTGCTCGTCAATCTCGTCCGCAACGATGGGGCCGGATTTCGTATCCATCCGTTTGCTGATCTGGTCATAGGTGATGAACAGCAGCGGTGTGATCAGCATAGATAGGGCGACGACCAGCAACAATGTCTCGGCCACGTCATTGGGCATGACCCCCGTGGCGACCGAGAAGCTGACCAGCACAAAGCCGAATTCACCCGCCTGCGCCAGACCAAGCGCAAAGAGCCAACGGTCGCGCCCTTGCAGCTTGAACAAGGTGCCAAGCCCGTAAAGAATCAGGCCCTTCACCAGAATAACCAGCAGCGCCATCCCGACGATGATGATCGTATCGGCGAACAGCAGGTCAAAGTTGATACCCGCCCCCACGGTGATGAAGAACAGCCCCAGCAGCAGTCCTTTGAACGGCTCAAGGTCGGTTTCCAGTTCGTGCCGGAATTCGCTGCTGGCCAGCACCACTCCTGCAAGGAAGGCCCCAAGCGCGGGCGACAGGCCCACCAGCATCATCAGGAAGGAAATCCCGACGACGATCAGCAGGGCCAAAGCGGTATACATCTCGCGCAGCTTGGCAGCGTGGATAAACCGGAAAACGGGGCGGGTGAAGAACACACCGGTGATGATGA
This sequence comes from Sulfitobacter sp. UBA1132, assembly GCF_002311545.1. Taxonomy (NCBI): domain Bacteria; kingdom Pseudomonadati; phylum Pseudomonadota; class Alphaproteobacteria; order Rhodobacterales; family Roseobacteraceae; genus Sulfitobacter; species Sulfitobacter sp. UBA1132. Next base: position 169,275 of record NZ_DCAN01000019.1, read on the forward strand.
TCCCGGCAATGGCACCCAAGGTGACCAGCGTTATGGCCCAACCCGGCAGCCCCTGAACCAGTGAAATCGCCGCCTGCGCGGTTTCCGCACCATGACCCGCCGCCGCAGGACCGTGCCCCGAGGCTGCCTCTGCCCCATGGGCGGCATCCTCGGGGTTCACCGAGATCGATCCGTCCGGTCGCATTTGCGCGGGCAGCTGCGCCACAAGCAGCGGCAGGAACGCGAGGATCGGGATCACCGCGATATCTTGCGTCAGCAGCACCGAAAAGACGGATCGTCCACCCGCTGTTTGCATCAAACCCTTTTCTGAAAGGGTTTGCAGCACGATCGCTGTTGACGACAGCGACAGCGTGAGGCCGATCGCAATCGCCACACCCATCGGTTGGTCATAAGCCATCGCGATGCCCATCAGCGCCGCAGCGCTAAGCACGACCTGCATCCCGCCAAGCCCCAGCAGACGGTGGCGCATGTTCCACAGGGCGCGGGGTTCAAGCTCTAGCCCGATGAGGAACAGCATCATCACGACACCAAATTCGGCGAAATGCTGCAAATCCTTGGTTTCCGATCCAACCAGCCCGAAGGCCGGCCCGATCAGGATCCCCGCCGCGAGATATCCCAGCACCGACCCCAGCCCCAGACGCGATGCGATGGGAACCGCAATCACCGCCGCAGCGAGATAGATCGAGGCTTGAAACAGGAAACCTTCCATAAGGGGCATACTTTCTTTGTGTCGGGCAGGCCCCGAGCGGGTCAATCAGGTGGGCAAGGGCCCGTCTCGTTTAAGCTGATCCATAACGATCTGGCTATGCACTTTTGCGACAGCACCATGGGGGAGCAGCACATCATGGATGAGGCGGTTCAGGCTGGGCAGGTCTGCACAATAGACGCGCAGCAAATAATCCGCATCCCCCGTCATCGTCCAGGCGCTAACGATTTCGGGGCGGGTGGCCAAAAGCCGCGCAAAACTGGCGGAATGTTCGGGCCCGTGGGTGCCCAGATGGACCTGCACAAACCCCTGTACCGTCAGCCCCAACCGTTCGGGGTTGAGCCGGGCCGTATAGCCTTGGATATACCCTTCGGTTTCAAGCCTTTGCCGCCGCCGACCTGCTTGGGACGGGGATAGATGCAGCTTCTCCCCCAACTCCTGAGCCGTGAGATGCGCGTTCTTTTGCAGCGCCGCCAGCAGGCGTTTATCGATATCATCTAATGTCATGCGGTATTCTCACATAGAATGATAAAACCATGCGTCAACCCCGCGTGAATAGCCAGTCGCTCTTACATGTTTGCGCAAAGATAGCGTGGTTCCGGCGATAGACTGCGCACGAACGCTATCAAAGGAGCATCTCATGGGCCCGTTTCCGCATGACGCCGAAAAATCCAAAATCACCGATGAAAACCCGGCCGGCACCGACGGGTTCGAATTCGTCGAATTCGCCAGCGCCGACCCGCAGGAGCTTCGCGATCTATTTACCCGTATGGGCTATGCCCATGTGGCGAACCACAAAACGCAGAAAATCGAACTCTGGCAGCAGGGGGACATTACCTATGTGCTGAACGCTGACCCTGACAGCTTTGCCGCAGGCTTTGTGGCCGAGCATGGCCCCTGTGCGCCGTCGATGGGCTGGCGGGTTGTGGATGCGCAAAAGGCGCTGGACCACGCTGTTGCCAAAGGGGCGGAGGAATATACAGGCGCAGGCAAGGTGCTGGATGTGCCCGCGATCAAGGGGATCGGCGGGTCTTTAATCTACTTTGTGGATCAGTATTACGACACGTCGCCCTATAACGAGGAATACGACTGGATCGCGCAATCCAAACCCGCTGGTGTCGGTTTCTACTATCTCGATCACCTGACGCATAATGTCTTTAAGGGGAACATGGACGTCTGGTTCAAGTTCTACGGCGATCTGTTCAATTTTCGCGAGATCCGGTTTTTCGATATTGAAGGCAAGTTTACCGGCCTTACCTCGCGTGCGCTGACATCTCCCTGCGGCCGCATCCGTATCCCGATCAACGAGGATCGCGACGAGAAGGGGCAGATCGTGGCCTATCTCAAGAAATACAACGGCGAGGGGATCCAGCACATCGCCGTGGGCGCGCGGAACATCTATGATGCGACGGATGCCATTGCAGACAACGGGTTGAAATTCATGCCCGGCCCGCCCGAGACCTACTATAAGATGAGCAAGGATCGCGTCACCGGCCACCAAGAGCCGCTTGATCGGATGAAGAAACACGGCATCCTGATTGACGGGGAAGGGGTCGTGGATGGCGGCGAAACCCGCATTTTGCTTCAGATATTCTCGAAAACTGTCATCGGGCCGATCTTCTTCGAGTTTATCGAGCGTAAAGGGGACGACGGTTTTGGCGAAGGGAACTTCAAGGCGCTGTTCGAGAGCATCGAGCAAGAACAAATCGACAGTGGCGAGTTGAGCGAAGCCTGAAACGACAGAAAGCCGCATCTTCGGATGCGGCTTTTTCATGTGGCGAGCAGTCAGATCTTGCGGGGTTTAGCCGCGGGGCATCTTGAGGACGACATCGCGCCCGCGGCGGTTATACCGCAATTCGGCCTCGCCAATCGCGGAGACGCGGCCGCCATCCAGACGATCCCCGACGGCAACCTTTTGGTACCGCCCGTTGCTCAGCCGGATCAAGGCGCGGCGGCTTGAGGGTTTGCCGTAGACTCCGATCAGATTGATTTGACGCAGTTTGATCGCATTTTTCACAGTTGCCTGCTTCGATACGGAGGCTTTCGATGGCAGGGAAGGCTGTACCACCTGCGGCGTGACCGCAGCCGGCGCACTGGCGACCGTCACAGGCGCAGGCTGCGCCCGTTCGGCCCGACGTACGATGCGCGAAAAGTTACCGGGGCGCGTGTCTGGTCGCTTGGACACTTCTGTCGCGTATTGCGTCGCGTTGTTCACGGGCTCTTGCGGCAAGGCGGCTTTGATCGCGGCGGCTGCTGCCTCTGCTGCGGCGTCAACCTCGGCCTGTTTGGCTGCAGCAGCGGCCTTGATGACATCGGCGCTGCGCAGGGTTGGGCGGAACGCGGCAAGTTCGTTGCGGGTCACCCCGCCCAGATTAGCGCGCTCGTTCTGTTCGGGCAGATCCTCGGGGCGCAGCTTGGGGCGAAAGCCAAGCAGGGCCGCAACAACCGTATCCTCGACCTCTTGCTCTTCGACCGCACCGGGGCGGGCGAGGGTCGCAGGGGGCACACGGGCCGGTTGCCCGGCGAAAACCAAAACCCCATCCGCGTTCAACGTGCCATTCGGACTTGGAACAACCAGACCACGATCATCCAGTGTGAACGACGTGCCTGCCGCCGCCGGAGGGGCCGAGCTGATATCGACCGTATCCCCGCCAAAGGACGCGAGCGTCGGCAGTGCAACAGCGTCATTCGAGGTGCTGACGGGATCGATGCTGGTCATGAACAGATCATCCAGCGTCACCATCGACGGCGCTTTTGGTGTCTTTGGCGCGATGGCCCAAATGCCGGTTGTCGCGTATTTCGCTTCGATTTCCTGCGCGGTCAGCTCGCGCGGTTGCAGCTGCTGTGGCACGCGCATCGCGTCCAAAACCGCACCGTCCTCATCGCTGAGCGTGGGATCAAGCGCGGCGACAGTGGTGTCAGCCGTAGTCTCGGGCGGGGCCTGGGGTACGATGGGGTCCTCGCGGCTTTCCACCTGCTGTTTGACCGCCGGCTCCGGAGGGGCAGAGGCGGTTTGCGTGGTGTCACGACTGCCAAAGAGCCGCGAAAGCGCTAACCCATCATCAAGGAAGACAGACGCCCAAGCTGCGACGCCCGCGAGGAACACCAGCAAAGCTGCGGTCAGGACCAGCCCCAAAAAGCGCGGCTTGCCTCCGATGGACTGCTCTTTGCGGGCCCCGAAAACGGTCATCTGGTCGACTTCGCTGGCCCCCGTGGCAAGGGCCTTGCCGGGAATGGGGGCCGCTTTTGCGGCAATTGGTTGGGGCGGAGGTGGTGTCGCGCGGGGCTTGCGGCGTTTCAGAAAGCCGAAAGGCGACGACTTGGCAGGTTGTGTGTGTTTGGCACCGGTTAACGAACTGCTATCGGGGACCGGCCCGCCCGTGTGCGACAAAGGCTGCACGCTACCGCGCGCGGCGGCACCCGTGACGATGGGCGCGCTGCGTCTGCTGGAAAAATCCGCGGGGGCTTTGGTAGCGGCAGGTGCCGCGGGCGGGGCTTTGGAGACGGCGGGCGCGGGCTTGGGTGTCGCTGCCACATTTTTTTCAACAGATGGGGCGGCTGGTTTCTGTGCCGCGGGTGCCGGTGCCTTGCCAGCTGACGCTTCGGGCGTTTTGGCGTGGGCGGGGGCCGACGCCTTGCTTGGCGGGGGCGTCACCGATGGGGACGCGGGTGCAACGCGAGGCGCGTCAAGCTTTGCCGCTTTGGGCGCGGGGGCGTCTGCTGGTTTCTGGCTTGCAGGCTGAGGAGCATCAGCCGTCTTTGCTTCCGGCGTTGCGGCATCAGCCGCCAGAGCATCCAACGTGCTGTCACCCTCCTGCGACGCATCCGCCGTCACATCATCGGCTTTACCGGGGTTTTCCGCCTTAGCAGCCGTATCACCTTTCGGCGGCGAAGTATCCGCCGGCGGCAGCTCCACATCGCCCAGGATAACGAATGGCCCTTTGTCACGCTCCACAGAATCGCCCGGCTCCAACCACTTGGGGGCGGAGTCTGTTGGGCCGAAAAACGCCTCGCCGGTAAAATCATGATCGTCGGACTGGGCGGCAAAGCTGACGGGGTGAAAACGATGCTCGGTCGCGAAGGCTTCGGCCTCGGCCAGTGTTTCGCGGGCGACGGCGGCGATATGCGTGCGGGGGCCGTCATTGCTGATGTCAAAGACCAGATCTTCGACGGCATAGGGCGTCGCGCCATCAAGCGCCACCTCGGCCTGTTCGCGCCGCGCCTGATCGCTAAGTCCCGCGGTGTCGATCGTCATGTATTTGATTTGATCGTTCGGAATCAGCAGCTTACTGCGCAGGCCGCTCGGCTCTAGCGCGGTGGCGGTGCTTCGCAAGGCGGCCAGTTGGGCGGCCATATCCTCCGCGTCGACGGCCACTTCACCCACCTGCCGCCATCCATCAGGGGCGCGGTGCAGGAGGCGAATACCTTCGAAGGAGAGAGACAGTGCAAAATTGGGCTTCATTGGAACGCTTTTGACTAGAGGCATTGGGACGGTGGGACATTCGGACGGCAGCAGATTGCCAATACCATGGGGATCGCCTGCAAAACAGAGCGCCCGTTCACAGCAAAAGAATAGAGCAGTAGTTTGCTCATGAAAAGAGCGGAGCGCAGAGGAGGCTTGCGGCAACTTAGGCGGGAGGTCACATATGTTGCCAAGGGATATCACAGTAAAAAAAGGTCATGAATATGCGAATGTTGAAAATTGCCGCGATCGTCTGTGCCGGTTTCGCGTCAGGTGCGCTGGCGCAACAAGCGCCGCAGGGGATCACCGTGAATGGCGAGGGCATTGTATCGCTTGCCCCTGATACCGCGACGATCCGCTTGGGCGTGAGCGAGCGGGCGGCCTCTGCTTCGGACGCAATGGCGCAGACTTCGGAAAAAGTGCGCGGCATTCTAGACCAATTGGACACATTGAAGATCGCGGGCCTCGACCGTCAGACCAGCGGGCTTTATCTGCGGCCCGTCTATGACAACCGCCCTCGCGAAGATGCGTCCCCGGTGGAAGTATCGGGCTATGAGGCGGGTAACACCGTCAGTGTGACGGTTCGCGATTTAAGCAAACTTGGGCAATTGCTTGATGCGGTCGTGGCCGAGGGCGCGAATGATTTCAACGGCTTGCAATTCGGATTGCAAGATAATGCAGCGGCGCTGGCCAAGGCCCGAGAGAGTGCCGTTGAGGATGCGATGGCGCGTGCGCAGCAGCTTGCAGATGCCGCTGGCGTTAAGCTTGGTAAACTCACCAGCATGTCCGAATCGAGCCAGGGTTTCCGCCCGATGGAAATGCGGGGTGCCCAGATGAAAACTATGGATATGCCCATCGAGACCGGAGAGATCGACATCAGCGCGCAAGTCACGCTGCAGTTCGAAATCGCCGAGGCTGACTAACTCTCTGCTGCCTCGCGGCATTTGAAGGTTTGAATGGGTAAATATACCCCCGCCGAAGGGTTGCTTTGGCGGGGGTCTTTTATTGGTCGTAACCTAAGCCGTCGCTTTGGCTAGCGCTTGATCAAGATCGGCGATCAGGTCGGCGGCATCCTCTGTCCCGATGGAAACGCGCACAACATTCGCGCCGGCGCCCGCGGCTTCTTGCTGCTCGGGGCTAAGCTGACGGTGCGTGGTGGAGGCAGAGTGGATGATCAGCGATCGGGTGTCGCCAAGATTTGCGACATGGCTGAAAATCTCCAACGCATTTACCAATTTGACGCAGGCGTCGTATCCGCCCTTCACCGCAAAGGTGAACAACCCGCCGGCCCCCTTGGGGCAAACGCTTTTCGCACGCTCGAAATAGGGCGAGGATTCCAATCCCGCATAGGTGACATAGTCGACGCGGTCATCGTTCTCGAGCCAAGTCGCGATTTTCTGGGCGTTTTCTACGTGGCGTTCCATGCGCAGCGAAAGTGTCTCTGTCCCCATCAGCGTGTAATGCGCGGCCTGCGGGTTCATTGTCATGCCAAGATCCCGCAAACCGATGGCGATGCCGTGGAAGGTAAAGGCCAAGCCGCCAAAGGTCTCGTGAAAGTTGAGACCGTGGTAAGCAGGTTCCGGTTGGCTCAGCGACGGGAATTTATCATTCGCGGACCAATCGAACTTGCCTGAATCCACAATACAGCCGCCTGTTACCGTGCCGTTGCCGGTCAGGTATTTCGTCGTCGAATGTACCACCAGAGTCGCGCCAAGTTCGATCGGGCGGCACAGGTAGGGCGTCGCCGTTGTGTTGTCGATGATCAGCGGAACGCCTGCCGCATCCGCCACGTCGGCAATGGCACGTACGTCCATGATGTAGCCGCCAGGATTGGCAATGGCTTCGCCAAAGATCGCGCGGGTATCGTCGTCAACCGCTGCTTTCACGGCATCAACGTCGTCAAAGTCGACAAACTTGCAAGACCAACCGAAACGTTTGATCGTTTGGCTGAACTGCGTCACCGTGCCCCCATACAGACGGGTAGAGGCGATAATGTTCTTGCCCGGCCCCATCAGCGGGAACAATGCCATAATCTGTGCCGCGTGCCCGGAAGAGCAACACACGGCACCAACGCCCCCCTCAAGCGTGGCGATGCGTTCCTGCAAGACAGCAACGGTCGGGTTCGTCAGGCGGGAATAGATGAACCCCACCTCTTGCAGGTTGAACAACGCCGCCGCGTGGTCCGCATCGCGAAACACATAGGCCGTGGTTTGGTAGATCGGCGTCTGCCGCGCACCGGTCGCCGGATCAGGTTTAGCCCCTGCGTGTATCTGCAGGGTATCAAAACCATAGTTGGGGCTATCTGTCATCGTTGTTCTCCCTAAAATTGTCTTCAATATGGTTAGGTGAACCGATGTGAACGCACAAGCTGTAGGTCGCTTCTGTCACGCTTAGGAGGTTGTTTACCGACTCGGATGAAATGCGGTCGACGCTACCGCATCCAGTAGCCGTTTGATTTCAAACGATTCCGAATGGCCTGCTCTTTGCGCGGCAGGTTGTCCTGATCAAACAGAGCCCGCGCCTTGCGACCGCGGCCTTGATAGACCATCCGCTTGATCGGCTCCGAACCCTTTAAAACTTTCTTCAGTTTATTTGGTGCTGCAATCGTTTCTAAAGTGTCAACGACGTGGTCCGGTTCGCGCGCGTAAAGCAAGGGCAGCAGGCGATAGTGGCAGCTAACAGACCCGTCGATCAGCCCGTCAGGCAAGGTATCGCGCGCCCCACCAAGCGCATGAATAACTAGCGGCAACGCGACTTGGTCAAGCCAAGGGTCAAAAGACTGCGCGCAAAGCTCTTCCGGCGCGTCATCGCGGATCGCCAGCGCATAGTGCAAAAACTTTTCACCAAATTCGTGAGGGCAGCGATAGAAAAAGAAACCTGCGTTGAAATACAGATACCGTTGCCAATAGTCGTCGGGCTGAGACAGGTCGAGGCTGCTGTCAAAATCTAGGTCAAACTTGTCATAAAGGGATTTCCACAGACCGGCGTATTGTGGTCCGTACAGCTGGGGAGCAGGCCATGTGTTTGTGCGCCGCATGGATGCCATCGGGCGGTCAAAGTCGAAGGGGACCGACATCAGGTCGCCAGTGATCAACGTGTCCGTATCGAAGAAAACGAAGGGCTCAGCTTTTGGAAGCGCATTGAGCATTTCGATTTTATTTCCATATGGATAGCTCTCACCGAAGTGCTTTGTGTCAAACGGGATCACCTCTGCGCCAAGGTTGTGGAGCGCGCTGATAACATCGGGGTTCTTGATTCGTGGATCATCCGACCAAAGCGGGCCGGGCTGCGGCTCCATCACATAGAGGTTGCCCGAAAAATGGGGGCTGTGGTGGCGCAGTGATGCGGCAAACAACAGAGCCTCATAAGCCAGCCGCCCGTGTTGCCCGACGATCGCGATGTTGAAAGCCTGATCCGGCCGGGAAGCATGGGACACGGGTCACCCCTATCATTTCGTATGCGTTCTAAATGCATAAGATGTGTCACAAATTCACATCGGAACACAATGTATCAAACGGCTGTGCCGCTATACTTAAGGATAGTCGAAAAGGGGAAAGTGGTGGGCGACCCTGGAATCGAACCAGGCGTGCGTCTCCGCGAGGGAGTTACAGTCCCCTGCCACACCTTGCGGCCTGTCGCCCACTTTCACCCTGTGCATTGCACCGGATGTGAAGGCGTGATTACAAGCGGGCAGTATAGGCGTCAAGGCGAAAACCGGCGCGAAATGCAGGGAATTTTACCTTGCGATGAAAGATAGAAGGTTCGGCGATGAAAAAACCTAAGTGGGTTGTGCAAAAAGAGCAGGAAAAAAAGGCAGATGCGAACCAAACAGTTTGGTTGTTTGGCCTTCATGCAGTGCGCGACGCGCTGGAAAATCCCGCGCGTGAAAAGATTAAGCTGATGGTTACGCCGAATGCTCAGATCAAGCTGGAAGAGGCGATTGCCAAGGCCGGCATTGAACCAGAGGTCGTTGATCCGCGAAAATTCCGCCCGCCGCTGGACCCCGGGTCGGTGCATCAAGGAGCCGTACTAGAGGTCAAACCGCTGAGCTGGGGGACGCTCAAGGATGTCTGCATCGGGGCCGAAGCACCGCGCGTGTTGCTGCTGGATCGGGTGACAGACCCGCATAACGTTGGTGCAATTCTGCGGTCCGCAGAGGTATTAGGTGCATCGGCGGTTGTGGGCATGCGTCATCACGCTGCGCCCGAGACCGGGGCGCTTGCGAAAACAGCGAGTGGCGCGATGGAGAGGCAGCCATATTTGCGTGTCCGGAACCTAGCCGACGCGATCAAGGAGCTTCAATCGATGGGGTATCTTGTTCTTGGTCTGGACGGCGAAGCCGATATGACTGTCGAATCTGCGCTGGAGGGGAAGCGCGACCGTCCGGTGGCGCTTGTGCTGGGGGCCGAAGGGCCAGGTCTGCGTGATAAAACCAAAGAAACGGTCGATGCGCTGGTCCGAATCGACGCAGGCGGCGGGTTCGGTTCGCTAAACGTGTCAAATGCAGCGGCAATCGCGCTATATGCGTCGCGGGATCACAGCTGAGCATAATTGCATGAATTACCCGACAAAAATCGCGACATGCTGTTTTTGCGGCAGCAAGGCAGCGCTGACATTGGGGGCAGGGCGGCACGAGCTGGCTTGCGCACAATGCGGCGCACCATTGCATGATCTGAAACAAATTCCGCTCCCTCGCGATTCTGAAAAGCCCAATACCGGCGGCAGGCCTGCGGCGGGGATGCGGAAATTTCCACATGCCCAAGCGGCAGCTGCTATTCGCAAGCCTAAGCATCGAAAAGTGAAGAAAAAGAAAACCTGGGTCACAAAGATCGCGAGTGAGGTCGCGGATGTGATCGACGATATATTTGACTAGTTTACGCTACCAGAAGCGAGATTCGGCGGAAAATGGCTGGCGCATTCATCGTTTCTTCACGGATTTGTCACATGCTCTTTGAATGGAGAAAATCGTTCCTACCTATTGTGTATGACGGCGAGTTTGGAACTCTCGCCGATCACCTAACTGTCCCTCGTTCCATACCTTTGCGCCCTCACGTTTATCGTCGAGGGCGCTTTTTTTTTGAACCGTTAGAGGTTTAGTAAGAGGCATGACCTACACCGATACCCAATTGAAAAATATTCTGACGCAGACGAAGCGGATCGCGGTCGTGGGGGCTTCGTTGAACCCGGTTCGGCCAAGCTATTATGTCGCGCGATATTTGAAGACCAAGGGGTACGATATTGTTCCGGTAAATCCGGTGCATGCTGGGAAGACACTATTGGGGGTAACGGTGGTTTCGCAGCTGTCAGACATCGGGGGTGGCGTTGACATGGTCGATATTTTTAGACGGTCAGAGACTGTGCCAGAAATCGTTGACGAGGCATTACAGGTGTTTCCTGATCTGGCGACGATCTGGATGCAAATCGGGGTGCAGCATGCTGAAGCTGCCGCAAATGCGGAAGCAAAGGGCCTGACCGTTATTCAAAACAGATGCCCGAAGATTGAATATCAGCGCCTTTTCGGCGAATTGCGCATGGGAGGCTTTGCAACGGGAATAATCTCCAGCAAGCTTTGACCCCAGTTTGCTACACGTCAAGAAATATACTGTGGTAAACGTGCCCCGTGTTAGCGGGCGGCTTTTTCAGCGAGGCCACTTTGCGCCTGTCGGCGGCTCAGTTCATCCAGTACATCTGACAGCGCGACGTCGCGGGATGCGAGCATGACAAGCAGGTGGTACAGCACATCTGCGGCTTCCGATGTAAGACCAGCTTTATCGTCCTTCACGGCCTCAATGATCGCTTCGACCGCTTCTTCACCGAATTTTTCGGCGCATTTCTCGGGGCCTTTTGCCAGAAGCTGCGCCGTCCAACTGCTTGATGGATCGGCAGTTTTTCTTGATTGGATTGTTGCAAATAGATCGTCGAGCGTCATGAAAGCCTCATTGGGATACCGGCATCAGCCATGTGTTGTTTCGCCTGAGCGACCGTAAATTCGCCGAAGTGAAAGATCGAGGCTGCGAGCACCGCTGAAGCGCCGCCCTGAACGACGCCATCGACAAGATGATCCAGCGTTCCGACACCGCCAGAGGCGATGACAGGCACAGAAACCGCGTCGGAAATCGCGCGCGTTAGCGGAATGTTAAACCCTTGCTTGGTACCGTCACGGTCCATTGAGGTAAGTAGAATCTCTCCTGCGCCTTTCACTGTGACCGTCTTTGCGAATTCGACTGCATCTATGCCCGTGGGTTTGCGGCCACCGTGGGTAAAAATCTCCCATTTTCCGGGGGCGACGGTTTTCGCATCGATGGCACAGACAATGCACTGGCTGCCGAATTGGTCTGCTGCCTGCGCAATAATGTCCGGATTAGCCACCGCGGCAGAGTTAAAGCTGACCTTGTCGGCGCCAGCCAAAAGCAGGGCGCGAACATCTGCAACGGTGCGTACACCGCCACCTACAGTAAGCGGGATATAGCAGTGTTCGGCTGTGCGTGTGACCAGGTCGAACATGGTACCACGGTTTTCATGTGTGGCGTGGATATCAAGAAAACAAAGCTCGTCCGCCCCTGCAGCGTCATATGCGATCGCTGCGTCAACCGGGTCACCGGCATCGCGCAAGCCAACAAAATTAACGCCTTTGACAACGCGACCATCGGCGACATCGAGGCAAGGAATAATACGGGTCTTAAGCATGTCTTCTTTCTCGCGACGGGGCAGCGGAAAAAACCGTTGGAGGGCTGTCTGCCCTCCAAACCACCCGAGGATTTGAAACCATTTGGAAACTCAGGCGAGGGCCTTCAAAGCTTCGCTCAGGTCGATCGCGCCATCATAAAGCGCCCGGCCGGAAATGGCACCGGATATCACGCCAGTTTCTTTCAACGCCTCAAGGTCAGCAAGGGAGCTGACGCCCCCGGAGGCGATGACAGGAATATTGACGGCACGCGCCAAAGCGGCGGTGGCGTCAATGTTTGGACCGCCCATGGCCCCGTCTCGCATGATATCGGTGTAGATCAGCGCCGCGACACCTGCATCTTCGAAAGATTTAGCGAGATCTGTAACCATTACGTCGGTTTCCTCAGCCCATCCCTTGGTTGCCACGCGACCATTTCTGGCGTCAATGCCGACCGCGACCTTGCCAGGAAAAGCTCGCGCTGCTTCACGCACCAACGCGGGATTTTCGACCGCGACAGTGCCCAGAATGACGCGTGCCAGACCCTTGTCCAGCCAAGCTTCGATCGTCGCCATATCGCGAATGCCGCCTCCTAACTGGGCGGGGACGTTGCAAGACTTCAAAATCGCTTCCACCGGGGCGGCATTGACCGGCGTCCCTGCGAAGGCACCGTTCAAGTCCACCAAGTGAAGCCAAGTGCAGCCCGCATCCACAAACTCACGGGCCTGCGCCGCGGGGTCATCGTTGAAAACAGTGGATTTTTCCATGTCGCCGTGCACAAGACGAACGGCTTGGCCGTCTTTAAGGTCAATAGCGGGGTAGAGGATCATAGTGTTGCCCTTGGCATTGGGGGAGTTGGTTTCAATTGCCACGGCGGGCGGGTTTTTGCAACGCGGCAGAGGTGTCCCCTACGTCAAGCTTGCCTGAATCGTCGTATTGGCTTCAATCTGAGAGCATATCGGGAGGATATATCATGAAAAGAACGATTATTGCGGCCATCGTTGGCATTGGTTTTGCAGGAACAGCCATGGCTGCCGACCCGGCGGTTGGCGTTTGGAAAACGCAACCGGATGACGGGGCTTATGCGCATGTCAAAATGACCCCCTGTGGCGGGGCGATCTGCGGTACGATTCAGCGGACGTTCAACGCGTCGGGCGAATATAAGTCCGAAAATATCGGCAAGCAGTTGGTCATCGACATGAAACCTGACGGGAGCGGCAAATATGCAGGTAAGGTTTGGCGACCTTCAAACAACAAAATCTACATCGGCAAGATGAGCGTCGCCGGTAACAGCCTGAAACTGTCGGGCTGTGTCGCGGGCGGGTTGCTGTGTTCAAAGCAGGACTGGCAGCGGGTCCAGTAACCTTCATTTCCATCCCAAATGAGTGGGATTTGCGCGAATCGGGACGCGGGTGTAGACTATGCCCGCGCCTTGGTTTTTTGGTGCGTTGCTAAAAAGCTGTAAGGCATGTGTCGCTTGGGGGAGTGATACGATGTTTTTAACAAAATATATTTTCTATGCTGCTATTTTTGCAGCTTCTTCGACGACTGTATTTGCTGATGTAGTTGAAGGTGTCTGGAAATCTGCGCCGGATGTTAACGGATTGGTTGTTCACGTGCGGGCGAAGCCCTGCGGCCCTGCGTTATGCGGGACAGTCGAGCGTGCCAAGGATCGGCGTGGATATGACAAACGCTCTACAGCGGTTGGCAAACGGGTCTTCTGGGATATGAAGCCGCAACCAGACGGAAGCTATGTCGGCACGTTGCTGGAGCCTTCTGCCTCAAAAAAACATAAGGCGAAGATTTTGGTCGACGGCAATGCGATGCGGTTACAGACCTGCACAGGAAATGCTTGCGACGAAATGATCTGGACCCGCCTTCGGTAGAAGGCGGTGCCCGGTTCAGGGGCACCAGTTCAGAAAGTTCGCAATCATACGAAGGCCGGTTGTCTGGCTTTTTTCCGGGTGGAATTGCATGCCGATCATGGTGTCACGGCCGATAACAGCAGTGACGTCACCAGCATAATCGACATGCGCCAACCGCTCGGACTCGTTCTGTACATCCATATGGAAACTATGGACAAAATACGTGTGATCCCCGGTTTCGATTCCGTCGAAAACGGGGTGAGGCTGGTCTATGACAAGGTCGTTCCATCCCATATGCGGTACTTTTAGGGATGGGTCGCGTGGCGTGATCTTGGTCACTTCGCCACTGATCCAGCCTAGGCCTGCTGTGTCTTCATACTCGCGCCCCATGGATGCCATCAACTGCATGCCCACACAGATCCCAAGAAAGGGGCGGCCCTTGTCGACGGCGGATTCAACCATGGCGGCATAGATGCCGCTTTGACCTTTCAGCGCGGCCATGCAGGAGGGGAATGCACCATCGCCGGGCAGGACAAGGCGGTCGGCGCGCGCCACGACATCGGCGTCAGCAGTGACCACTACATCGCCAGCATTACACTCACGCGCCATCCGTTCGAACGCCTTATGCGCCGAATGAAGGTTGCCCGATTCGTAATCGATAATCGCAGTTAACATCGTTACAGCGCACCCTTGGTCGAGGGGATATCAGAAGATTTCCGAGGGTCGGTTTCTACCGCTTCGCGCAGGGCGCGGGCGACAGACTTAAAGACGGCCTCGGCGATGTGGTGGCTGTTCAGGCCATGCAGCATATCAATGTGCAAGGTGATCCCGCCATGCGTGCTGAGCGCCTGGAAAAACTCCCGTACCAATTCGCTGTCGAAATTCCCGATTTTTGCAGTCGGCAGGTTCACATTCCAGATCAAGAAAGGCCGCGCCGACAGATCAAGCGCGGTACGCACCAAGGCATCGTCCATTGGTAGCAGGCACGCGCCGTAGCGGCGAATGCCGCGTTTGTCGCCCAATGCCGTGCTTAGCGCTTGGCCCAGCGTGATGCCTACGTCCTCGACGGTGTGGTGGTCATCAATGTGAAGATCGCCGTTTGCGCTGATTTTCATATCGATCAGTGAGTGACGCGCCAATTGATCCAGCATGTGATCGAAGAACCCGATGCCCGTGTGGTTGGTGTAGGACCCTGTCCCGTCGAGGTTGATTTCGACGCTGATCTCGGTCTCTGCGGTCGAGCGATTGATGGTGGTCTGGCGCATATGAATATCTCCGTCTTTCGGGCTCTTATAGCAGGGCAGGCCGTCGCGCCAAGACAAAGCGTTTCGCTGCCGATCGGTCCCAATCAGCGATTGCGGCTGTTGCCCCCTTATGTCAGCTTGGACGTGTTGTAACCAGCCTAAGGCCTGTCCATGTCTACCTGCGTTTTTATCCAGATCCGGTGCCGGCCCGGCAGTACGTATCGCGTTGCCGAAGAGGTCGCGCTGCGGGAAATACACTCCGAGCTGTATTCAACCTCTGGTGATTACGATCTTTTGATGAAGCTTTATATTCCTTCGGGAAAAGATATTGGCGTTTACATCAACGATAACCTTCTGGACATCGAAGGGATTGAACGTTCGCTTACAACGATGACGTTCAAAGCGTTTTGAGGCTCCTGCTTTCTGCGCTTCTTTGCGGATCAGTTCTTTGGGGGCCAGCGCATGCGCTTACCTATGAAGGGGAAGAGGCCGCGGCGCTGCGCTGCGCCAATATGATCGCCTATACGGCGGTGACCTTGGCGCGTGCGGACATGATCGGTGAGGATGAAAAGACCATCATGCTGGGCGTAACGGTCCTGATCCTAGAACGCCACGTGAGCGGCACGCGGGCGCAAAAGAAATCCGCCATGGGCAAAATGCGCGACCGCCGCTCGATTGATCAGACGCTAGAGGATTACCGCAAACATGCGGCGCAGTGTCTGGTGCAATTCCCGATCAACTAGGATCAGGCGGCGGCGCATTTGCTCGCATAGCGCATTTCAGCCCGCGATAGCGCCCGTTCGAAGGTCTTTTTCACCCGTTGGGTCCGGTTCGCATTCGGCGCAATGGGCGTGCCGACTGACAGGCTGATGCTATCTGCCGTCAGATCATCGCTTAGCAAGTTCAGCGCGTCCAGCTTGGCCTGTAGGCCAGCCTCCATCCGGTCCCATTCGGGCAGGTTCGGGTCGCGCGTAATACACAGGAAGGCACCGTTGCCTTCGTAGGACATCAGCAGATGGGGGCAGGTGATAAGATCGGTCAGGGTTTCTGCCACGCTGGTAAGGAGATGAAGAAAACTCTGTTGTGACGTTTCTTCGAAAATACGTTCCGCATCATCAATCGACACGCCGAAAACCTGATAGTTGTCCAGTTCGTTCCGATCGAGCTGCGTGATGTAGTTTCCAAGGGAGAATGACAGGATCAGCCTGCCGACATTCGCCAAAAAGACCTTGTCGGCCAGTGTGATATCTTCAGCTACCTGTGTGCCTTCTTTGGACAGGTCGCTCGCGTCGATGCGTTTGATGGTCTTGGATGACACCAAAAGACGTTCGGCCACGCGAATGCGGTTGTAGATGTCCTTCAGGTTAAATGGCTTGGCGATGTAGTCATTCGCACCGGCGGCAAACGCTTTCTCGATAGAGATCGAATCTGTCTTCGCCGTCAGCATCAAAACCGGTTTGTCCTCATACCCGGGGACAGTGCGAATTCTTCGGCAAAGCTCGATCCCGTCCATTTCCGGCATATCGACGTCCAGCAGCAAGCAATCGAATGGCACCTTCTGAGCTTTGATCATGTCGAGAGCAGCCGGACCCGAAGGGGCCGTGTGCAGATCGTTCAGGTCTGCCTGTTCAAACATTGCGGGAAGGAGTTCTAGAATGAATGGATCATCGTCGACTGCTAGAATTTTCAATGTGGTCTCCTTCCAAGATTTGCTTCGGGGCTCCTAGGCAACCTATGTCGAACTCCCTAAACGATAGTGAACAAAACCGGCAAGAATATGACTTTTTAAAAAATTCACCCTGTGCGGGAACTATGGGCATTTGTGGCACGAAGGTGAATAGATAAACGTTAACGTCGGAAAACTTCATGGCGCTGATGCCGTAAAATCGGCATAATTTTCGTCTATTCGTCGCGAATAAGCCTAGCTCAACGGATCCATGTAATGAAAACCACTGTTCTAACGATTTCCCTCGCCGCTGCCGTTCTTGTTTCAGGATGTGCTGTGCCCACTGCCGATCGCGCTGCGCAATTCGGCCCTTCGTCCGGCACGCTAAGCTTCAAAGAAAACCGTGAGAACGACGCCGGTATGGTGGAGCAAACCGCCGCGCTTGACGCGTTGATGCGCGATATTGTCCGCAACTCCACAATCAAGCATGCCGCGGTTGGTGCCGCGGTGGGCTGCGGTATCTCGGTGCTTGCCGCATCCGATGCCTCGGGCTGCCTGCGCGCCGCTGCGGCCGGTGGCGTTGTTGGTGCGGTGAGCGGGAATCTCGCTGGAAAACGAGAGGTCGCCCAACGGATGGAGCTGGTTTCTGCCAATGACCTTGTGCGCAGTATCCGCAAGTCCAATGACCAGCTGGATGATATCACGACACATCTTCCCCAGATGCTCGCACAGCAGCAAGAAGATGTGGCGACGTTGAATCAGCTCAAGGCCTCAGGGGCGATTTCGGAGGATGCCTATGACGCGCAGCTCGCCGATATACGCACCAGCCGCGCAGAGGTCGCCGAGGCGTTGGTTCTGTCGGCCGACCAGGCGAAGCTGGCGCAGAACAACCTGGCCGAAGCGGCCGATCAGGGTCAAACCGGTTTGGAGTGGCACATTCGCGCCATCGAACAGATGGAACGTGAAACCCTATCAGCACGATCGACGATATCTCTTCTTTAAGCAGACAACAATTGCGTCACCGGCGTTTGCTGAATGGCGGTCGTGTTCATAGTGCCATCATTCGAACAGGTATAAGCCGACGCAGGCGGGTGCTTTCAGCGCCCGCTTTTTCTTTTGATCACAACGGTATTTGACTGACGTTAGGCGTCGGCAGAAACTCGTTCGTTGCCATATTGAAACATGCTCTATGTTTGGCTCTGACGCACGCGGCTGGGGCGTTTAATCCAACTCATCAGCGATGATCCGCAAGGACAGGCAGAGCGCGTAGAGCCTCGCGAATATCCACGTGCCCCAGCTTCGTTGGTACTGGCCTGAAACGCCTCACGTGCTCTCGCAGGGGGGGTATCGGGCCCCGTTGTGCTACTGCCCTCAGAGAGAGGCCTAGGGAACCCTTGTCGGCCACAGAGTGAGGGCATTCAGCGGTGAAAGCTTTGTCACTTGCTGCTTGGGCGTATCATTGTGGCGACAGTATATTTTGCGCCGTAGCCGTGCCTGCTTCAACCCTGATCAGAGTTCTAGACTGGGCACCAATGAACGGACCGTTGTCCGAACTGGTAAGTGTGCTGGCCCTTTGTGGGCCTGTGAACAGCTTCATTGTTTTGGGGCCCAGAACAGCAAAAGGCCACCCGAAGGTGGCCTTGCTGTCCTGCTGGGTAAGCAGAGAACCAGTTGGAGCGGGCGAGGCGATTCGAACGCCCGACCCTAACCTTGGCAAGGTTATGCTCTACCCCTGAGCTACGCCCGCATCCTCTGGTAGGGCGTGGAATACCCATAGCAGCGGTGAGCCGCAAGAGGAAAAATAACATTTTTCGAAATTAATTTCAGACAATTTTGGGAAGCCCTTATTTTACTGGGGGACGTGGTAAAATTTCGGCTAACCGCCGATAAACATTCGTCTTTATGAAACTGTACCGAGTGTCGGTGTAGAACGAAAAAAGGCCCCAACCGCCGTTGGAGCCTCTCATTTCAATGTTGTGCTAGCTTAGTGGCTAGGCTGTTTGTCCCATTCTTCCTGCTTGGGAAGAATTTCGAACGTATGCTCTGGTGGGGGGCTTGCCAGCGTCCATTCCAGAGTGTCCGCATATTCGTTCCAAGGGTTCGCAGCTGGGCTACGGGCCCCACGTGTCAACGTGTAGAACATAACACCGAAGAAGAAGATAAAGGACGCAAAGCTGAGGAACGCGCCGATCGACGACCACAGGTTCCAATATGCAAAAGCATCAGGATAATCGATATAGCGACGTGGCATGCCCTGACGGCCCAGGAAGTGCTGTGGGAAGAACGTCAGGTTCGCGCCAATGAACATCGCCCAGAAGTGCAGCTTGCCAGCCCATTCAGGATACATGCGGCCCGTGAACTTCGGCAGGTAGAAATAAATACCGGCGAAGATCGCGAAGACGGCACCAAGGCTCATCACATAGTGGAAGTGCGCAACCACATAGTATGTGTCGTGGTAGTAGCGGTCCACAGCTGCCTGCGAGAGAACGATACCTGTCACACCGCCAACGGTGAAAAGAAACAGGAAGCCGAAGGCCCACAGCATAGGTGTTTTGAATTCAACCGAACCACCCCACATGGTCGCAATCCAGCTGAATACCTTAACGCCCGTCGGCACCGCGATAACCATAGTAGCCAACATGAAGTAAGCTTGTTGGTTCAGAGACATACCAACGGTGTACATGTGGTGCGCCCAAACGACGAAGCCCAATGCGCCAATCGCGATGATCGCCCAAACCATCGGAAGATACCCGAAGATAGGTTTGCGGCTGAAGGTCGCGATGACGTGGCTGATGATGCCGAAGCCTGGAAGAATAATAATATACACTTCGGGGTGACCAAAAAACCACAGAATGTGCTGATACAAAACCGGATCACCACCGCCTGCTGGGTCAAAGAATGCGAATCCGAAGTTGCGATCCATCAAAAGCATGGTGATGGCACCGGCCAAAACGGGCAGGGACAGAAGGATCAACCAGCTTGTAACAAAGATGGACCAGCTGAACAGCGGCACTTTGAACAACGTCATGCCAGGGGCGCGCATGTTGAGGAATGTTGTGATCATGTTGATCGCACCCAGGATCGACGACGCGCCGGATACGTGCACAGCGAAAATTGCGAAATCCATCGACATGCCGCCTTCACGAACAGAGAGCGGCGGATAGAGAACCCAGCCCACACCTGAGCCAAGCTGGCCGCTGCCGCCGGGTGTCAGCACGGAGCAGACTGCAAGCGTTGTGCCGCCGACATATAGCCAGAAAGAGAGGTTGTTCATCCGCGGGAACGCCATGTCAGGCGCGCCAATTTGCAATGGCATCAAATAGTTACCGAAACCACCGAACAAAGCGGGAATAACCACGAAGAACATCATCAAGATGCCGTGCGCGGTGATCAGAACGTTCCAAAGGTGGCCGTTTGGCGTACAGGTCGCTGCGCTATCAGCGATAAACCGCGCGCCTTCCATACACATATATTGCACGCCTGGGTGCATAAGCTCCAAACGCATATATATGGTGAAACATACAGAGATGAAGCCAACGAGGGCCGAAACAATCAGGTACAATAGCCCGATGTCTTTGTGGTTTGTGGACATAAACCAGCGCGTGAAAAATCCGCGCTCGTCGTGATGGTCTTGCCCGTGAATGGCTGCGTCTGCCATGCGGTGCCTCCTGAGATTGGGTTGTCAACTCACACCCCGACAGGGGGCGCGCATTGAATTAAGGTTCGTTCTAGTGCGGCTTGCCAATATGGGCAATGGCCGCCTTTGACGCAGGGCACGAAAAAAGACAGATCATTTATCAAACTGTGTCGGAGGCGCACAGCCTTGTAGTGACGGGGGTAGGAGGTGTCAGAAGTGCTCATCATGCTGGATGACATACGCCTCTAGCGATGAAGAAACCGTAAAGCCGCGGCGGAAATAGCACGAGCGCAGTGAAACGTTTGAGCGGCGAGGTACATTATCCGTCTTTGGGCGCGTACTAAGACAGCGGAGGGAAAACCGTGTCGAACTGCGCTTTCAGGGCGATATCAACGTCTTCCATCGTAACTGGCAGGCCAAGGTCTACTAAAGACGTAACGCCATGTTCTTGGATCCCACAGGGGACGATCCCGGAAAAATGCTCAAGATTTGGATCAACATTTATGCTGATTCCGTGAAAGCTGACCCATTTTCTAAGCCGGATACCGATCGCCGCGATTTTATCTTCACGAATACCGCCTTGCGCCGCGAGCGGTTTCTCGGGGCGTTCCACCCAGACGCCGACGCGCCCCTCCTTGATCTCGCCTTTGATGGTAAAGCTTGCAAGGGTCGCGATCACCCAATGTTCAAGGTCTTGAACAAAACGTCTGACGTCCCGGCCGCGTTTACCGACGTCCAGCATCACATAAACAACCCGCTGCCCCGGCCCATGGTATGTGTACTGTCCGCCGCGGCGCGTTTCATATACCGGAAACCGCTTTGGGTCAGTCAAATCTTCCGATTTTGCTGAGGTGCCGGCAGAATATAGCGGAGCATGCTCTACAAGCCAGACGCATTCATCGGCATTCCCCGCGGCGATAAGGGACGCGCGTTCCTCCATCCATGCTTCGGCTTCCCGGTAATCGACAAGGCCCTTGGAGGTGATCCATTCAACCATTCTGTGCGCACCGTTGAGCCGAGGTAAACGAGACAGTCATTCCGCGGCGCTTACCTCTTGAATTACTTTTTGGATAATTTGCACATAATTATCGACACCCTGCGCACCGGTCACAAGGTATTTGCCCGCGAAGATCATTGAAGGCACGCCAGAAATTCCCTGCGATGTCCAAACCGACTGGCGTTCGCGAACACGTTCTACATGGCTGCCGCTGTCGAGAACGTCCTGCGCAGAACTACGATCCAATCCGACATCTGCAGCGACATCAACGAGGACACTATGGTCTGAAACATCCAATCCCTTCGTAAAATGTGCTTCAAACAACGCAAGCTTAAGTGGGTGCTGCAGGTTCTGATCTTGAGCCCAATCCAGCAATTGGTGTGCAGCAAAGCTGTTGACGATGCGGCTATCGGCGTTGAAATTGAAGTCGATTCCAAGTTCTGTGCCAAGCTGCACAAGATGCGCGCGGTTTTGCGCCGATTGCTCAGGCGATGCACCATATTTTTCGGCAATATGTTCGGTCAGGTTCTGACCTTCGGGGCCCATTTGGGGGTTAAGCTCGAAAGGGTGCCAGCGGATGAACGCGCCAATGTTCAAGGCGGCTAACGCCTGCTCTAGCTGGCGGTACCCGACAATACACCAAGGGCACATCACGTCAGAAACGATGTCGATCTGCAGGGCAGGGGGATCTATGGGCGCTTGGGTCATAATGTTCCTCGGTTCATATCCTCCTTTAAGTTTACGTCTTCGCCTTGTTTTTCAAGCCACCCCGCCCGATTGAATGATAAATCACACGAATCTGAACAAGGACTTAATCTGGCGCAATTTTGCTCTTCACTTTGTGAAAGAGTTTGTCTAAACGACCCTCACCAACCATGGCGTGCGGTCGTGGCGGAATGGTAGACGCGCAGCGTTGAGGTCGCTGTGGGGTAACACCCGTGAGAGTTCGAGTCTCTCCGACCGCACCACTGGTTGTATCCTTCAAATCATCTTCGAAAGACATGGGGTCCCGGGGCGCGAGCGCCCCGAAGTATCTTTATGCATCAAGCGCTTGGCTCAAGTCGCGTTTTAGATCTTCGATATCTTCAATCCCCACCGATAAACGCAGCAACCCTTCGGGAATTCCGGTGTGGGGTTCGATAGTGTGGCGGTGTTCGACAAGGCTTTCGACCCCGCCCAAAGACGTTGCGCGATGGAAAACTTCCAGCTTGCCGACAACTTCCAGCGCCGCTGCGCCGCCACCCTTTACAATGCACGACATAAGCGATCCAAATCCTCCTGACATTTGCCGCGTCGCCAATTGGTGGCCCGTATGTGACGCAAGACCCGGATAAAGAACCTTTTCAATCTTCGGGTGATTTTGCAAAAATTCTGCCAATTCCATGGCGTTGCACGACATGTGCCTAGCGCGCAGGGGCAGGGTGCGCATCCCGCGGACCAGCAACCATGCTTCAAACGGGCCGATAACCGCGCCTGCATCATGCCGGTCCGCTTTGATATCTTCCCACACGCGGCCCGTGACGTCATTGGTCGCCAGAACGCCCGCCAATACGTCCGAATGGCCATTAATGCCCTTTGTGGCAGAATGCATTACAACGTCGGCACCGTGTTTAAGCGGCTGTTGCAGAATCGGCGTCGCGGCCGTGCTATCCACCACAAGCAGCCCACCCGCGCTATGCACCGCATCAGCCGCAGCCTGGATATCGACCACGCGAAGCCACGGGTTTGATGGAGTTTCGATGAGCGCCAAGGTTGGTCCAAAGCTCTCGCAGGCGGCGGCAAACGCCGCCTTGTCAGAGGCTTCGACCTCTCGCAGTTCAATGTCACGCCGGGTGCAGAAATCCCGGATCCACTTGGTGGTGCCCCAGTAAATCTGGCTTTGCACCAGCACGCGCCCGCCATTTGGGACGGTACGGAAGACGGCGGCAAGCGCTGCCATGCCTGACGGGAACAGCAGCGATTCTTTCGCCCCCTCCAGTTGAGAGAGCACTTTTTCTGCAACGCGTACAATATCGCTCTGATCGCGCAGGTAGATGTTGTCTGCACGCAGCGGTTGGTATGTTTCATCCCGCAGATAGGTCGTGGCCATAGGCAGCGCCGGAACCACCCCGCCGGTTTGCGCATCAACCGCTCCCGCTGCTTGGGCAGCAATCGTAGCGGGGCTTAAGCGAGACGTATCAGACATTTCTTAGCGATTCCTTAATAGCGTAATATATTCAATTTCCGGCACCTTTGCCTGTCCGAAGGTAAACTGCCAGACCTGAATGGGACAAACCCGTCCCTTCTTCATTTTGCTCTGAAAACTCCCGCCGGAGGCGCCTATGGGCGAGGCAGTAAGCGTCCCTGCCTTGGTGGCACAAGGGTTCAGACTTGTTCTTTACCCCCCCGCGGTCTATCCCGCGCGTACATCAAAACACCCCAAAACAAAGGTATCACCACATGATTCCCCGTTATTCCCGCCCCGAGATGGTTGCGATCTGGTCCCCCGAAACCAAGTTCCGCATCTGGTACGAGATCGAGGCGCATGCCTGTGACGCCATGGCCGACCTTGGGGTGATCCCGCGCGAGAATGCGGAGGCGGTTTGGAAAGCCAAAGATGTCGAGTTTGATGTCGCGCGAATTGACGAGATTGAAGCCGTTACAAAACATGACGTTATCGCGTTCTTGACGCATCTGGCAGAGCATGTGGGCAGCGACGAGGCGCGTTTTGTGCACCAGGGGATGACCTCTTCTGACGTATTGGACACCTGCTTTAACGTGCAATTAACCCGCGCAGCTGATATTCTGATCGAAGACATGGGTTTGCTGCTGGCCGCGCTGAAACGCCGTGCCATGGAACATAAAAATACTGTACGCGTCGGGCGCAGCCACGGGATCCACGCTGAACCCACAACGATGGGCCTTACCTTTGCGCGCTTTTATGCAGAGATGGACCGCAACCTGACGCGGCTGAAAACAGCACGCTCCGAGATTGCTACCGGTGCGATTTCCGGCGCTGTGGGGACATTTGCGAATATCGATCCGCGGGTCGAGGAACATGTCTGCGAAAAGCTGGGCCTGTCGCCCGAACCCGTGAGCACGCAGATCATCCCCCGTGACCGTCACGCGGCATTTTTCGCAGCACTTGGTGTGATCGCCAGCTCTATCGAGAACGTTGCGACCGAAGTGCGGCACATGCAACGGACCGAAGTCTTGGAAGGGGCTGAGTTTTTCTCGGCAGGTCAGAAGGGGTCTTCGGCGATGCCGCACAAGAAAAACCCTGTGCTGACCGAGAACCTGACCGGGCTGGCCCGTACAATTCGGATGGCTGTGATTCCAGCGATGGAAAATGTCACCATGTGGCATGAACGCGATATCTCCCACTCCAGCGTTGAGCGTGCGATCGGCCCCGACACCACCATCACCCTTGACTTCGCGCTGCACCGTTTGACCGGCGTCATCGACAATATGCTGATTTATCCTGACAACATGCTCGCAAATATGAACAAGTTTAGCGGTCTTGTGATGTCGCAACGTGTCTTGCTCGCGCTCACGCAGGCCGGCGTGAGCCGCGAAGACAGCTA
The DNA here is from genome assembly GCF_002311545.1 of Sulfitobacter sp. UBA1132. NCBI lineage: Bacteria > Pseudomonadati > Pseudomonadota > Alphaproteobacteria > Rhodobacterales > Roseobacteraceae > Sulfitobacter > Sulfitobacter sp. UBA1132. The sequence continues at coordinate 194,079 of NZ_DCAN01000019.1, forward strand.
CAAGCTGGTTCAGCGCAACGCCATGAAGGTCTGGGAAGACGGCAAGGATTTCAAGACCGAGCTGCTGGCTGACGAAGAAGTCCTCGCCGCACTAAGTGCAGAAGAGATCGAGGAAAAATTCGATCTGGGCTACCACACCAAACATGTTGATACGATCTTTAAGCGCGTCTTCAAGGACTGATACACGCGCAGGCATTTAGGGCTGCATCGCTTGACGGCGGTGCAGCCTTTTTGATTCAAAAACTACGTATTAATGCCCTATCTCGCGCCATATCGTGACGTTAGGGTGGAACCTAGTGCTTTACCTATGGCGTGGATCGTCTAACATCAGCCGTGTATTTAGTTCAGGAGTGTTTGAGTATGCGTGTTGTGTTTGCGTCCATCCTGTCATTGGCTATTCCTTTCGCGGCCTTTGCCGCTGGCTCCAATGATACGTCCCCACCGAAGCCCGTTGTGAAATGCGAAGACGGGCAGGTGTATGACAAGAAGTCAAAGACCTGTATCGATGCAAAGGATAGCCGGTTAACACCGGATGACCTTTATCAAACTGTTCGTGAACTGGCCTATGCAGGCGAATACTCGGATGCGCAGATCGTTCTTGCCGCTATGCCTGAGCATGACGATCGTCGCTTGACCTACATGGGGTTCACGACGCGCAAAATGGGCGACCAAGCTGGCGGAATGGCGTTCTATGCGCGTGCGCTGGCAGCCAACCCTGCGAATGTTCTCGCGCGGTCCTATCGCGGGCAAGCTTTGGTAGAGCAGGGCGATATCCCCGAAGCTTCGGCCGAACTTCGTGCCATTCGCGCGCATGGCGGGGCAGGGACATGGGCCGAAACCTCCTTGCGGACAGCGATCGCAACCGGTCAGACGTTTAGCTATTAACCAGCCGCTGTTACATCCGGTGGCGCATCGCCGCCCGGGTGAAACACGCTTGTTGCGCGGGGCCCTGCGCGGTATGAACGGCAGGCCCCGCCCCTTAGGGGCGCTTTTCCTTGCAGGCAGATGCGCATGGCCAGTCCCAAATATCCCAAGAAAGTTCGATTTAGCCGACGTGCAGGGCACTACCTGACCAATGCCTTTATCGTCGGCCTTATTCGGCTGGCTTTGGTGCTGCCCTATAAAGCGCGCATAGCCTTCGTCGGCTGGGTCGTTCAACATGTGATCGGTCCGGTCGCGGGATATCGGGCGCGGGCGCTTGAAAATCTTGCGATGATCTGGCCGCAGATGCCGCAAGAACGGCGCGCAGAAATTGCCTCAAAGTGCCTTAACAATGTGGGGCGCAGCTTTATCGAAAACTATTCGGCGCGCGACTTCCCCAAGCGTATGGCAAAGAATACGCCGACCGGCGCAGGCGTCGCGGCGCTGGAAAAAGCGGCAGAACAAGGCAAGCCGGTCATTCTGGTGACGGGCCACTATGGCAACTACGAAGCGATGCGTGCCTGTCTTGTGGCGCGGGGGTATGACATCGGCGGGCTCTACCGCAACATGAAGAACCCTTATTTCAACGCGCATTACGTCCAAACGATGGAGGCTTTCGGCGGCCCTGTCTTCCCGCAAGGCCGGCGCGGCACGGCGGGTTTCGTACGGCATCTAAAAGACGGCGGGCAGCTGGTACTGCTGTTTGATCAACACGTCTTTGGCGCGCCAGCGCTCGATTTCTTGGGGCAACCTGCCAATACAGCGCTTTCTGCCGCCGAGCTGGCACTGCGCTATGACGCGCTGTTGATCCCGTTCTACGGCATTCGACAGGCTGATGGGGTGTCATTCGACACGGTGCTGGAGGCACCTGTGCCACACAGCGATGCTGTCACGATGACGCAGGCTTTGAATGACAGTCTTACCGCACGGGTCGAAGCGGATCCCGGGCAATGGTTCTGGGTCCATCGTCGCTGGCGCATCCACGACAATTAATGCCTAAACATCTAGGTGTTTTGAGCGACTACTTGATCCGCGCCGCTGCCACGATCGGCCCCGCGTTGCTGCGCTGCACCAGCACAACCACCGGCATATCGCCGGTGATGGCGGCAGAGAGCGATAGCGGCGCTTGCCCGTCCCACTGGTCAACCGTCTGCCAGCCTTCGACGATGTTATAATTCTCGAACGTGTGGCCCGCGTTTTCTCCGCGTTTGACCTGCGTGACCGCCATCGGATAATAGCGCAACATGTGCACATCAAACGGTCCGGCGGCACCCGATACGGTATGCGCGTTGATGCGCAGGGTTTCCCCGTCGCGTGCGATAGATAGGTCGACCTGCGGAGCGTCTTCTTTGTGCTTGTTGATCGCCTCCATCAACTTCATGGGTTTGGCACCGACCACATCGGACTGGCCGTTGACGATCATCTCGGGCGTGTAAATCGACGTCCGCCCACCGGTCAGCGCGTAGGCGCGCTGGCGTTCGGCGTGCTCGGGCGCACCAAAGGGGTCTTGCCAGCCGATATAGTCCCAATAATCCACATGCAACGCCAGCGCGATCACGTCGTCCCGTTTGGACAGCTCGGCAAACATCTCGTCAGCAGGAGGGCAGGAAGAGCACCCTTGCGAGGTATAGAGTTCGACGACAACGGGGCGATCCTGAGCAAAGGCGGGCGCTATGGACAGCAGGCCAGCGGCAATCAGGGACGTAAACAGGCGGGGCATCGCAGGGTACTTTCGGTTTGGATGCACAATTCGTAGACTGCACCCGTTGTAATTACCACTCAACCTTTGTTGAGGCGCTGTAACGTCACGGGATTGCGTATGAAATGCCTCAATCCAGTACACAACGGTATACAAAAGCGCCAGAAGCGCGTGTTTGCAGTTGAAACGACCCGCGCAATAAGGCATTTAGGCCCCAAGTCACCGACCTTTTTTAACCCATAAAGGGAGCCATCCATGACCATCTTCGTTGGCCAGGACACCGCCAAAACCCGCAAAACTCTATCTTCGGGCAGCCAATCCATCGCTTATTATTCGATTCCTGCAGCGCAGGAAGCCGGTCTGGGTGATTTCTCTAACTTGCCAGCCGCGCTTAAGGTGGTGCTTGAGAACATGCTGCGTTTCGAAGATGGCAAAACTGTCACCGTCGATGACATCAAGGCCTTCGCCGAATGGGGTGCCAAGGGCGGCCAGAACCCGCGCGAGATCGCTTACCGTCCCGCACGCGTGTTGATGCAGGATTTCACCGGCGTTCCCGCAGTTGTCGACCTTGCGGCGATGCGCGACGGGCTGGTTGCCTTGGGTGGCGATGCCGACAAGATTAACCCGCTGAACCCTGTTGATCTTGTCATCGACCACTCGGTCATGATCGACGAGTTCGGCAATCCGCGCGCGTTCCAGATGAACGTTGACCGCGAATACGAGCGCAACATCGAACGCTATACCTTCCTGAAATGGGGTCAGAAGGCGTTTAACAACTTCCGCGTTGTACCCCCCGGCACCGGCATCTGCCACCAGGTGAACCTTGAATATCTGGCGCAGACCGTCTGGACCGACAAGGATCAGGACGGCGTCGAAGTCGCATATCCTGACACGCTCGTCGGGACCGACAGCCACACCACAATGGTAAACGGCATGGCCGTTCTGGGCTGGGGCGTTGGCGGGATCGAGGCCGAAGCCGCGATGCTGGGTCAGCCGATTTCGATGTTGATCCCCGAGGTGATCGGCTTTGAACTGACCGGCGCCATGATGGAAGGCACCACCGGGACCGATCTGGTACTGAAAGTGGTCGAAATGCTGCGCGAAAAGGGCGTGGTTGGCAAATTCGTCGAATTCTACGGTGCCGGCCTTGATAGCCTGCCTCTGGCGGACCGCGCGACAATTGCCAACATGGCCCCCGAATACGGTGCGACCTGTGGTTTCTTCCCGATCGATGCCGAAACCCTGCGTTACATGCGCACCACCGGCCGTGATGAAGACCGCATCGCGCTGGTCGAAGCCTATGCCAAGGAAAACGGCATGTGGCGCGGCGATGATTATGCGCCGGTTTACACCGACACACTGTCGCTCGACATGGGCACCATCGTGCCAGCGATCTCGGGTCCGAAGCGTCCGCAAGACTACATCGCTCTGACCTCGGCACATACTGCATTTGCAGAATACGTGAAGGGCGTGCGCGAAGGTAAAGACACCACAGCCAACGCCGAAGTCCGCTGGGAAGGTGAGGGCGGCCAGCCCGAGCCTCAAGACATCCCCGGTGACGAGGGCAACCACAAGCGTGGCTACGTCCAGACCGAAGATGGCAACTACCAGCTGCATGACGGGTCCATCGTGATTGCGTCGATCACATCGTGCACCAACACGTCCAACCCCTATGTGATGATCGGTGCGGGTCTGGTTGCACGCAAGGCACGCGCCTTGGGCCTGACCCGCAAGCCTTGGGTCAAGACATCGCTCGCGCCCGGTAGCCAGGTTGTGTCCGCCTATCTTGAGGCCGCAAACCTGCAAGAGGATCTGGACGCCATCGGCTTCAACCTCGTCGGGTATGGCTGCACCACCTGTATCGGTAACTCCGGCCCGCTCGAAGCACCGATCAGCAAGGCGATCAACGACTACGACCTGATCGGGACATCCATCCTCTCGGGTAACCGGAACTTTGAAGGGCGGATTTCGCCTGACGTGCGCGCCAACTATCTGGCGTCGCCTCCCCTGGTCGTGGCATACGCGCTGGTCGGTGACATGAACGTCGATCTGGCCAACAGCCCGCTGGGTCAGGACAAGGACGGCAACGACGTCTATCTGAAAGACATCTGGCCAACATCCAAGGAAGTCGCTGATCTGGTCGAGCAGACCGTGACCCGCGAAGCCTTCCAGGAAAAATATGCCGACGTCTTCAAGGGCGACGAAAAGTGGCAGTCCGTCGAAACCACCGACGCCAAGACTTATGACTGGCCACCAACCTCGACCTATGTGCAGAACCCGCCCTACTTCCAAGGCATGTCGCCAGAGCCGGGTGTGATCACCAACATCGAGAACGCCAAAGTGCTTGCCGTTCTGGGTGACATGATCACGACCGACCACATCTCGCCTGCCGGTTCCTTCAAGGAAACCACGCCAGCGGGTCAGTATCTGGTGGAACGTCAGGTGCCTGTGCGTGAATTCAACTCGTACGGTAGCCGTCGTGGTAACCACGAGGTCATGATGCGCGGCACATTCGCCAACATCCGTATCAAGAACGAAATGCTGGACGGTGTTGAGGGCGGCTATACCAAAGGCCCCGATGGCGAACAGACCTCGATCTTTGACGCGGCTATGGCGCATCAGGAAAACGGCACCCCGCTGGTCATCTTCGGTGGTGAACAATACGGCGCGGGGTCATCCCGTGACTGGGCGGCCAAGGGCACAGCTTTGCTGGGCGTCAAGGCGGTCATCGCCGAGAACTTTGAACGTATCCACCGGTCTAACCTGGTTGGCATGGGGGTTATCCCGTTCGAATTCACCAATGGCGACACCCGCAAGAGCCTGGGTCTGACGGGTGAGGAAACCGTTTCGATCAGCGGTCTGGATACCATCAAGCCGCTGCAAGAAGTGCCGTGCACAATCACCATGGCGGACGGTTCGGTCAAAGAGATCATGATCAAGTGCCGTATCGATACCGCGATCGAGATTGAATACATCGAACACGGTGGCGTTCTGCACTACGTGCTGCGCAACCTCGCGAAATCGGCCTGATCCTTGGCCTAGGGCTACGGCCTGAACGCTCTGATGAAACGCCCGCCAAGGAACCCTTGGCGGGCGTTTTGCATCTATGCCCGCCAGATCACGGCAAACTTTCGCTGGCGTGCATGAAAAGACGTAAAGTTCGTCGTTTTGCGGTTCACAATCGCGCTTTTGGCCAACAGACTGTTTGCCGATGGCAGGCGGTTTCCGTTATGCACAAATAATAACAAACAAGTTTGCTGACGTTGCGGTCGCGCGCTCTATGTCTCACCCAACGGCACGTCGTTCTATGAGTACAGGGAGCACCGCATGGGGCATTTTCAATCAGACAGTTTTGCAAAGTTCCTGCGGGCGTCTACGGCCGCGGCAGCTTTGGTCTGGGGAGGATGCACGGCGGGTCTTGCGGCGACGCTCGACATCACCGGCATCGATAAGGACTCTGATCTATACGAGACGGTGCTCGGCGGATCGCTTCTGCGCGAGCAAACGGACGAAGATGCAGACCCCACCACGCAAGAGCTTTTGGCCGCCGCGCAGGCCGATTATGCCCGCCTTCTGGCCGTGCTCTATGACGAAGGGTATTTTGCTGCCGTCATCAAGATTACCATCGACGGTGTAGACGCCTCTGCCATCGCGCCGGTCGCCCCGCCGCGCCAGATCAACCGCGCTGTGATCAACATCGAAACCGGTCGCAAGTTCAGCTTTTCCAAAGCCGAAATCGCCCCAGTCGCCCCCGAAACCGAGCTGCCCGATGAATTCGCCGCAGGTGAAACCGCAAGTCTCGGCGTCATGAAAGAGGCCGTCGCCGCCGGTATCGAAGGCTGGCGCGATCAGGGCCACGCCAAAGCCGAACTGGCCGACCAGCAGCTGACCGCCCGCGTGCCCGATGCCACGCTGGCGGCAACCCTGCGTCTGCGTCCGGGACCGCGCCTGCGTTTCGGAGAGTTGACGGTAAAGGGAAAAAGCGATGTGCGCCTGCGCCGGATCGTCAAAATCGCCGGCCTGCCCACCGGAGAGGTCTATTCACAAGAGCAACTTGATCTGGCCGCCACACGGCTGCGGCGCACGGGCGCTTTCAGTTCTGTCGCGATGATCGAGGCCGAGCAAATCACCGCGCCCGATGTTCTGCCGATTACAGCGCAGATCACTGACGCGCCCAAGCGACGCTTTGGTTTCGGCGGGGAACTGTCGTCGCTTGAAGGGCTCAGCGTCAGCACCTACTGGCTGCACCGTAACCTGCTGGGCGGGGCCGAAAGCCTACGTGTCGAAGGCGAGGTGTCGGGGATCGGCGGCGATTCCGGCGGCACGGATTATCGTCTTGGCACACGTTTTGAACGCCCTGCGACCTTTAACGCCGACACGAATTTCTACGCGCTGGCCGAGATCGAACAGCTTGACGAGGTGAACTATTTCTCGCGTCAGCTCGACCTTGAGGCCGGGATCGAACGCATCGCCAGCGAGGAACGGACCTATACGCTTGGCGTCGGTTTGCGGACGGCTGAAACCCGCGACGCTTTTGGCGAGAACAAATATACGTTACTGACGCTGCCCCTAAGCGCGGAACATGATTACCGCGACAATCGGCTTGATGCGAAAGATGGCTACTACGCCAAGGCCAGCGTGACCCCTTTTGTGGCGCTGTCGGGGTCGGATAACGGCGTGCGCACCTACATCGACGTGCGCGGCTATAAAACCTTTGGCACCACGCGTCCCGTCACCTTTGCCCTGCGGGGGCAGCTCGGGTCGGTTTATGGCCCGACGCTGGCTGAATCGCCCGCGGACTATCTGTTCTATTCCGGCGGCGGCGGCACCGTGCGCGGGCAACCCTACCAATCGCTTGGCGTTGATCTGGCCAGTGGCGATACGGTGGGCGGTCGCAGCTTTGCGGGCCTATCCGCAGAGGCGCGTTGGCAGGTACGCGACAAGATCGGCGTCGTTGCCTTTGCCGACGCGGGCTACATCGGTGCCGAGGAATTCTACGACGGGTCAGGCACTTGGCAGTCAGGCGCGGGGCTTGGTCTGCGCTATGCCACGGGCATCGGCCCCATCCGCGTAGACCTCGCGGTGCCTGTGTCGGGCCCCGAAACAGATGAGAATTTTCAAGTTTATATCGGTATTGGACAATCGTTTTGATCCACTTCATGCGCAGCTTTCTGGTTTTCGCCCTGATCTTTGTCGGCTCCGTCGCTTCGGCCCAAGAGGATGACAAAGGCTTCCTGACCCGCACAATCCAAGACGCCCTCAGCGGCGCGGGCCGCACGGTCAGTATTGACGGTTTCGCGGGTGCGCTCAGCTCGCGCGCGCGGTTCGACCGGATGACCATCGCTGACGACCAAGGGGTCTGGCTGACGCTGGAAGAGGTGGAGTTGGACTGGAACCGATCTGCACTGTTGCGCGGCCGGCTGGAGGTGCAGGCCCTGACCGCAAAACGCCTGAGCGTGCCGCGATTGCCCGTGGCGCAGCAAGAAACGCTCCCCGATCCCGAGGCGAAACCCTTTACCTTTCCGGCGATCCCCGATCTGCCCGTCGCCATCGATGTGGCTGACTTTTCGGTCGACGAGATCAATCTGGGCGCGCCAATTCTGGGCGAAGCGGCCACACTGACCGTTCATGCCACCGCGCTGTTGAACGACGATACGGCGACGGTCGATATTCTGGCCGCGCGCACCGATGGCAAGAAGGGCGAGTTCAAAATTACCGCTGATCTGGATCGCAATGACAGCCTGCTGGACATGGCCGTGACCCTTTCCGAGGAAGCCAAGGGCATCATCTCGCGCACGCTGAAACTGCCTGATGAGCCCTCTGTCGATCTGGTGATTGCGGGGCAGGGGCCGCTTTCGGATTTCGCAACGGATATCAACCTGTCGACCGACGGCGAACAACGGCTTGCCGGTCAGGTTATCGTTGCCGCCCAAGGCGATAGCGCCGCACCCGACCGCCGTATTCAGGCTGATCTGAACGGCGACGTGACCGCGCTGATCCTGTCGCAATACCGCGAATTTTTTGGCCCCGATGTCGCGCTGACCGTGGATGCTTTGGTGCAGGCCGAAGGCGGTGTCGAGGTCAGCGATTTTGCCCTCAAGGCGCAATCCGCCGAATTGCAGGGCAAGGTCACGCTGAACAGCGACAACTGGCCCAGCCTGATCGACATCACGGGCACTGTCGCCAGCGCCGATGGCAGCCGCGTTTTGCTGCCAGTGGCCGGAGGCGATACTTACGTGCGGCGCGTCGGGCTTGATGTGAACTATAACGCGCAAGATGGCGACGCGATTGACGCCACCTTCGACGTGACCGAACTGGCCACAGACGCGCTGGCGATTGACGCGACGCAACTGACGCTGAACGGGACGTTGCAAGGTGCGGCAGGGACCGTCGGCGAATTCATGGGCGATCTGGCATTTTCGGCTGACGGGCTGACGCTGACCAACGCCGCGGTTTCCGAAGCGGTCGGCCAGTCCATCACGGGGCGTACAACCATCGCCTATACCGAAGGCACACCGGTTCAGATCACGGGGCTTGATCTTTCTGGCGCGGATTATGGTCTGACCGGCGATGTCACGATTAGCGGGCCAGCCGATAGCTTTCTTACCCAGTTGAAAGCCCGCCTTGAAGCCACTGACATCAGCCGCTTTTCCGCTCTTGCCGGACGCGAGATGGACGGGGCCGCGAATGTAGAGATCGTGGGTCAGATCACGCCACTGGACGGGACATTCGACCTGAATATTTCTGGCCTGACGCAGGATTTGAAAGTGGGGATCGAACAGGCGGACGCATTGCTGGCTGGCGACACGACGCTAAGCCTTGGCGCATCGCGTGACGAGACGGGCACCTTCGTGCGTGACCTGCTTTTGGAAAATGACGCATTGACCGCCAGCGGTGGCGTCGAGCTGCGTAGCAATAATTCGCAAGCGCGGTTTGATGCAAAACTGAACGATATCGAGACTGTGCTGCCGCAATATTCCGGTCCCATCACGATCAAGGCCGAGGCCGAGCAGGACACCCGTGGCTGGACTGTTGATGCCGTGACGGACGGCCCCTACGGTGCCGCGCTCACCGCCAAAGGGCTGGCAACGGGCGAGAATGCGGTGCTCAACTTCACCGCCGATGTGCCCGAACTGCGTGACTTTGTGCCCGACGCGCCGGTCGAGGGCCCTATCGCATTGGATGGTGTGCTCCGCCAGACGCCGGACGGGTGGCAGGTCGACACCAAAGCGTCCGCCCCCGAAGATGTGACCGCCTCGGTCCAGGGGCTGCTGACGCCGCTGGATCTGGACTTTAGCGCCTCGATCCCGCGGGTAGAGGCTTTTGCACCTCAGGTGACCGGCGCGGTAGAGGCGTCGGGCAACCTCAAGCAGTTGGAAGAAGGGTTCCAGATCGACGCGAAAGCCAGTGGCCCCTACGCCGCGCAGGTTGCCGTTCAGGGGATGTTAACACCTATGGTCGATATCTCTTTTGACGCATCGGTCCCGAATCTTCAGGCGGTGGTGCCACAGGTGAACGGGCCACTTGCGGCGACAGGGACCGTGCGTCAGACGGAAAAGGGGTTCTTTGTCGATACCAACGCGACAGGCCCATATGGCGCGCGCGCGATGGTGGAAGGCTTGGCCACAGGCCCCGATATGTCGCTGACGTTTGACGTGTCGGTGCCAAATGTGCAGCCGCTGGTGCCGGGCGTGTCCGGCCCGCTGGCGGCAAAAGGATCG
>NZ_DCAN01000019.1:204458-284834 GCF_002311545.1 Sulfitobacter sp. UBA1132
GCGCCACCCCCCCGCCGGCATCGCCGTAGATACAAACGCGACGGGCCCCTATGCCGCCCGGGCGTCTGTGCAGGGGGTTGTCACGGGGGATGCGCCCGCGCTGGATTATGATGTCACGATCCCCAATCTGGGGGCCGTGGTGCCAAAACTGTCCGGCCCGCTGAATGTGACCGGTACCGCACAGCAGGAAAGCGCTGGTTGGCGGGTCAATACGAACGCCACCGGACCAGCGGGCACCCGTGCCACGATCGCGGGGCTTGTGGGCAGCGATGGCAATCTGAACCTTGACGTGAACGGGAACGCGCCATTGGGGCTGTCCGCCCCGTTCATTGCGCCGCGGAGCTTGCAAGGTCAGGCACGGTTCGATTTGACGGTGAACGGCCCGCCGGCACTTGGGTCGGTCAACGGGAGCATTCAAACCTCTAACGCGTCGCTGTCCGCCCCCAACCTTCGGGTGACACTTCAGGACATCGCAGCGGATATCCGGCTGGCCAATAATCGCGCGCAAATCGACCTTTCTGCGCGCAGCGCTGATGGCGGGCAGATCAAGGCGGGCGGGGCGGTGACCCTGACCGGATCACTGCCCGCCGATATCCAGATCGGATTGAACAACCTCGTGCTGATCGATCCATCGCTGTATCGCACGTCGCTTGATGGCACCCTGCGTCTTGCGGGACCGCTTTCGGGGGGGGCGAATATCAGCGGTCAGATCGACGTGGGCGAGACCGAGGTAAGCGTGCCGTCAACAGGTATGACCAGCATCGGCGATATTCCACAGATCGATTTCATCGGCGCGCCAGCAGACGTAGTTGCGACCCGTCGCAAGGCCGGTTTGACCGGTGCCGACGCGGGCACGGATCCCGCGGCAAGTAGCGACAGTGGGCCGGGGTTTGGCCTGAACGTCCGCATCAACGCGCCACGGCGGATTTTCGTGCGCGGCCGTGGTCTGGATGCGGAACTGGGCGGTAGCCTTTTGCTGACGGGATCGACCAATCGCATCATCTCGGCCGGTCGCTTCGACCTGATCCGTGGTCGTCTGGATATTCTTGGCAAACGGTTCGAGCTGGACGAGGGGGCCGTGCGCTTCCAAGGCGATCTGGTGCCCTATCTGAGGTTTGTAACCTCGACGACCACCAACACAGGCGAGGTTCGTATCGTGATCGAGGGCAAAGCCACATCGCCCGAGGTTTCCTTTGAATCGACACCCGATGCACCGCAGGACGAGGTGCTGGCGCAGCTTCTGTTTGGGCGAAACATCTCTGAAATCTCGGCGTTTCAGGCGCTGCAACTCGCCAGCGCGGTGGCGACACTTGCCGGACGCGGTGGCGCGGGGGTGATCTCTAACCTGCGCACAGGGTTCGGGCTGGACGATCTGGATGTGACCACCACAGACAGCGGTGCCACGGCTGTCCGCGCGGGTAAATACATTTCTGAGAATGTCTACACCGATGTGACCGCCGCCTCTGACGGGACAGCGGATGTGTCTATCAACCTTGATCTGACCAAGAACCTGACGGCGAAGGGGACGGTCGGGTCCGATGGGAACACCGGGATCGGTATCTTCTTTGAGAAGGACTATTGATCCGCTATTGAGCGCTTTGTTCTGCGGTTCAGCTCGGCGGGGGGGCAGCCCCCGTCCCGGCGATGCCGGGACATCCCCGGGATTTTGACCATTTGGAACGGCTTACGGGCTATTCCGTCAGCGGTGTAAAACGGCCATAGCGGCCTTGGTCATACATCAGGCCCGCAACGCTGTCATCTGGGTCATAAGCGGCGTGCGTGACCTGCCCGAGGATAATGGAATGGTCGCCCGCCGGATGCACGCCGTAGGTGTCACAGTGGAAGCTGGCGAGGCAGCCTGCCAGTGTCGGTGCGCCATTGGGGCCAACCGTCCAGTCGAATTGGTCGAACGCGTCGCCAGAGACAGCAAAGGCATCTGCCAGTGCCCGCTGACCGCTACCCAGAATATGCACAGCGAACTGCGCCGCGTTGGTAAATGCGTCATGACGTTTGGAACTGAGCGCGGGGGACCACTGCACCAGGGGCGGGTCCAGCGAAACCGAGGAAAAGGAGTTCGCGGTCATCCCCAATGGGCCATTCGCGGTCTGCACCGTCACAATCGTGACCCCTGTGCCAAAACGGCCAAAGGCGCGGCGTAGCTCGACTGTGGCATCGGGCAGGGGGATGAAGTGGTGCAAAGGATCAGCCATGCCGCAGCGGTGCCACGGGGAGCCGGATTTGTCCAGACAGCAAACCCCGGCCCGTTGCGGCACGCCCTCTGCGAGTGGCGATGGTGGCTGATAAAATCCGCTGTGTGGAACCGAATAGCGCCTGCCGTGTTGTTCCCCCACTGAGAGGCATGACTTCGAGATTTCGGACTGCCTGTCGGAGAAGGGGTGTTGGGATATGAGGTTCCAGCTACCGCCAACAGGCACCCGAATGCCGACGCTCACGACTGTTATTGGCGGGTTTCCCGCCGGAAGGATTAACTATGACACTGAACCGTTTTGCCCCCATCAAGTTGACTGTCGCAGCCCTTGTCACCGGCGCTGCTTTGTCCACGCCTGCACTTGCCGACGACGGCGAGACTGTGGACCACACCGAGGTCGGCTCGCTGAGCTGTGACGTTGGTGATGGCACGGGCTTCATCTTCGGGTCTACCCGTGAACTGACCTGCACCTTCAATCCCGTGCAAGAGGGTCTGGCTGACGAGACCTACATCGGCGACATCAAACGCTACGGCATTGATATCGGTAAGACCCAGAATGGTCAGATGTCGTGGTTGGTGCTGGCACCAACTGAATCCGAATATTACGAAGGCGGGTTGAACGGCGACTATCAAGGTGTTTCTGCTGAAGCCACTTTTGGTGTGGGCCTAGGTGCAAACGTCATGGTCGGCGGTTCCGAGGACACGCTGGCGCTGCAACCAGTGAGCGTCAACACGCAGAACGGCGTAAACTTTGCCATCGGCGTGGGTGAAATTACACTGCAGCGCGTCGAAGGCTAATTCAGGCCAATAGAGCGATATGCAGAAGGGGCACCATTTGGTGCCCCTTTCGCGTTATGTGGTCCTAGCGGTTCATCCGGTTCGCGATCAGATCGTCGACAACCTCGGGCTCTGCCAGGGTGGATGTATCGCCAAGCGTGCCATAGTCATTCTCTGCGATCTTGCGCAGGATGCGGCGCATGATCTTGCCTGAGCGGGTTTTGGGCAAGCCGGGGGCCCATTGGATCATATCGGGCGAAGCGATCGGGCCAATCTCCGAGCGGACCCAGTTGCGCAGCTCGGCCCGCAGGTCCTCGCTCGGGCTTTCACCGCTCATCAAAGAGACATAGCAATAGATGCCCTGTCCCTTGATATCATGGGGAAACCCGACGACCGCGGCCTCTGCCACCTTAGGGTGCGCGACCAAAGCGCTTTCGACTTCGGCCGTGCCCATCCGGTGACCGGAGACGTTGATCACGTCATCCACGCGGCCCGTGATCCAGTAATCGCCATCCGCGTCCCGGCGGCACCCGTCACCGGTGAAGTAGTAGCCCTTGTAGTCGCTGAAATAGGTCTGCTCGAACCGCTCGTGATCGCCCCAGACCGTGCGCATCTGGCCTGGCCAACTGTCAGCGATACATAGAACCCCCTCCACGTCATTGCCCTCGATCTCGGCACCGGTGGTGGGTTCAAGTACGACCGGTTTGATCCCAAAGAAGGGCTTCATCGCGGCGCCGGGTTTGGTGGCGTGGGCACCGGGCAGCGGCGTCATCAGGTGACCGCCGGTTTCCGTCTGCCACCATGTGTCAACGATGGGGCAGTTTCCTTTGCCCACAACGTCATTGTACCAATTCCAGGCTTCGGGGTTGATCGGCTCGCCCACGGTGCCAAGCAGTTTCAGGCTGCTCAGATCGCAACCGTCCACAAAGGCCCGCCCCTTGCCCATCAGCGCGCGAATGGCGGTCGGGGCGGTGTAGAATTGATTTACCTTGTGTTTTTCACAGATCTGCCAAAAGCGGCTGGCGTCGGGGTAGGTGGGCACGCCTTCGAACATGAGCGTTGTCGCCCCGTTGGCAAGCGGACCGTAGACGATATAGCTGTGGCCCGTCACCCAGCCCACATCGGCCGTGCACCAATAGACATCGCCATCGTGGTAATCAAACGTGACCTCGTGGGTCAGCGCGGCATAGACCAGATAGCCACCCGTCGTATGCACGACCCCTTTGGGCTGACCGGTCGAGCCAGAGGTATAAAGGATGAACAGCGGATCCTCGGCGTTCATCTCTTCCGGCGCGCAAGTGTCAGAAGCCTCTTTTTCAAGCGCGGTATAATCCACGTCGCGCGCATCATTCCATGCCACATCACCGCCAGTGCGCCGCACCACCAGACATTTGACCAATGGGTCGCAGCCTGCCAAAGCCTTGTCCGCGTTGGCCTTCAACGGTGTCGCTTTGCCCCCGCGGGGCGCATAATCTGCGGTGATTACAACCTTGGCGTCCGACCCCTGTACCCGTGCCGCCAGCGCATCCGGAGAGAACCCGGCGAAGACGATCGAATGGATCGCACCGATGCGCGCGCAGGCCAGCATGGCATAGGCGGCTTCGGGGATCATCGGCATGTAAATGATAACCCGGTCGCCTTTGCCGACGCCGATATCGCGCAGGATATTGGCCATTTTACAAGTCTGGGCATGCAGGGCGCGATAGCTGATGTGCTGCGCCTCTTCGTCCGGGCTGTCCGGCTCCCAGATGATCGCGGTCTGGTCGCCGCGCGTCTCAAGATGACGGTCGATGCAATTGGCGCTGACGTTCAGCGCACCGTCGGCAAACCAATTGATCTTGACCTGACCGAAAGTGAAATCGACGTCTTTGACCTTGGTAAACGGCTTTATCCAGTCGATGCGCTGCGCCTGCTCCAGCCAGAACCCTTCGGGGTCCGCGATAGAGGCATGATACATCGCGTCGTATTTCGCGGCGTTCACATGGGCATTGGCCGCCATGTCGTCGGATGGCGGATAGGTCTGTGTGGCGACGTTGGACATGGTTCCTCCCTCAGAACTCTGTTCGTTTTCTGCCGCTCGGACGCATAGGCGCGGCGGCTCTCCCTTGGCAGATCATAACGGGAAGTGAAAAGAAGGAAATAAGCATATGGAAACACGCGGTTTGTCTGTAAATATTTTTCCGTCTGCTGCGCGGACTAGTAAATTTCGCTGACAACCCTGCCAAAACCCTAGGAAACAGCACCGATTGCTTGTTAACGGGGCCGATCGCGCGCAGGGCATGGTTCCAAATGGTGAAAAATCCTCGCCGAAGGCTCCCACAGGGGCAATCAAGAGATATGTTCAGGGGTTGGCAGCAAGTTGCCCTAAGGATAGTATTTCGCCCAAGCGGGCCCCAAACAGCCCGCATAAGGGAGATATCAATGAACAATCTACTGAACGGCGCAGCTGTCTGCGCTTTGACTTTCGCTTTTGCCTCGCAAGCGGCCGCGACGGAATGGAACGCCTCTGTCTGGGGTAAACGTCGTGCCTTCACCGAGCATGTCGAAAAGATTGCCGAGCTTGTGTCCGAAAAGACCAATGGCGAATTCACCATCAATGTCAGCTATGGCGGTCTGTCCAAGAACTCCGACAACCTCGATGGTATTTCCATCGGTGCCTTCGAGATGGCGCAATTCTGTGCTGGTTACCACGCCGATAAGAACCGCGCGATCACCGTGCTAGAACTGCCCTTCCTTGGGGTTCAGAACCTTGAAGAAGAAGTTGCCGTATCCCGCGCTGTGTATGCACACCCCGCCGTGGCCAAAGAGATGGCACAGTGGAACGCCAAGATGCTGATGACCTCGCCAATGCCGCAGTACAATCTTGTTGGCACAGGCGAGCCTCGCGATACGCTGGAATCCTTTGACGGCATGCGCGTGCGTGCGACAGGTGGTCTGGGCAAAGCCTTCGAAACCGTGGGCGCTGTGCCGACCTCCGTGACCTCCTCCGAGGCATATAACGCAATGGAATCCGGTGTTGTGGATACCGTGGCGTTCGCGCAGCACGCACACCTGAGCTTTGGTACGATCAACAAGGCCGATTGGTGGACCGCGAACCTCAACCCCGGCACGGTGAACTGCCCTGTTGTGGTGAACATCGATGCCTATGAGGCCCTGTCGGACGCGGAAAAAGAAGCGCTGGACGGTTCTGTCGATGAGGCGCTGGATCACTATCTGGCGAACTATGGCGAGCTGCTGAACCGCTGGGACGCCGTGCTGGAAGAAAAAGGCGTCGAAAAAGTGATGTTCACGCCCGAAGTTCTGGCCGAGTTCAAATCCAAGGCAGCTGACCCTGCGCGTGAAGCCTGGATCAAGGACATGGAAGCCCAAGGCATCCCTGGCCAAGAGCTTTATGACCTGGTCGTCAAAACGCTTGAAGAAAAACGCGCGTCCAACTAATTGGCGCGAGGAGGGGGCTTGCCGATGCAGGCCCCCTTTGTTTGTACGATCTCCCTCCCACTCATTTGAAAGGAAAGCATCATGGCCGGTTCCTCCGCCGTGCTCGAAGACGGCAGTCTGCTTAGCCGTATCGACAAAGGGCTTTTACGCCTTGAAACCGTGTTTGCTCTGGTCTCTGGTATTGCCGTTTTCATGCTGATGGTGCTTGCCGTTTGGTCCGTTGGTGGCCGCAAGTTCTTTGGCACGCCGCTGGCGGGGTATGTGGACTGGATTGAATTCGCCATGCCGTTGATCGCGATCATGGGCATTTCCTATACCCAGCGGAACGGCGGCCATGTGCGCATGGACATCCTGATCGGCCAGCTTAAAGGCCGCGCGCTATGGGCCGCCGAGACATTCTCGGTCGTGCTGATCTTTATCCTTATGCTGGCGCTGATCTGGGGCTCTTGGGCGCATTTCCAGCGCAGCTTTGACTTCGCCGCCCCGATGTGGAGCCGTGACAGCTCGATCGATATCGGTCTGCCGATCTGGCCTGCGAAACTGATCGTGCCAATGGCCTTTACGGTGCTGGCCCTGCGGTTGCTGCTGCAGATCTGGGGCTATGGCCGGGCCTTTGTTTTGGGGTTGGAAAACCCCGTTGCCGTACCCTTGGTACAATCCGCGGCCGAACAGGCGATGGCGGAAGCTGAACATCTAGACGGGCGGGACTGATTATGGATCCTATTGAAATTGGCCTATGGGTCTCGGGCGGGCTGCTGCTTATGGTGGTGCTCGGTATGCGTGTGGCTTTCGCCGCGGCAATGGCGGGTCTGGTCGGCCTGATCTGGATTTTCTGGTCCAAGAAAGGCATGCAGTGGTCCGAGCTGGACTGGGCGCTGACGGTCGCGATCAAGACCGCGGGGCAGGTGCCACACTCCAAAGTGTCGAGCCAGACGCTAAGCTTGATTCCCACCTTCATTCTGATCGGCTTTCTTGCCTATTATGCCGGTCTGACCCGCGCCTTGTTCGAGGCCGCAAAACGCTGGATTGCTTGGCTGCCAGGCGGTCTTGCTGTGTCGACCGTCTTTGCAACCGCGGGCTTTGCAGCGGTTTCCGGTGCTTCGGTCGCGACGGCAGCGGTGTTTGCCCGTATCGCCATCCCCGAGATGCTGGCGATCGGGTACAACAAGAAATTCGCGGCGGGCGTCGTGGCGGCCGGGGGCACTTTGGCCTCGTTGATCCCGCCATCGGCGATCCTTGTCATCTATGCGATCATCGTTGAACAAGACGTGGGCAAGCTGCTACTGGCGGGCTTTATCCCCGGTGCGTTTTCGGCCATCGTCTATGCCGTGCTGATCGTGGGCATTGCGACCATCTGGAAAAGCGTCGGCCCCCCTGTAAGCGGCTTTACCTGGAAGCAACGGTTCGCGTCTCTCCCTGCCGCCATGCCGATCTTTGCGGTTGTGATCATCATTATTTTCTTTGTTTACAACCCTTTCGGCGACGCATGGGGCACCCCGACCGAGGGCGGGGCCGTGGGCGCGTTTATCGTGTTCCTGATGGCGCTTTATCGCGGCATGCGGTGGGCCGAGCTTAAGGACGCGCTGCTTGAAACCGCGAAGCTGACGGTGATGATCTTTACCATCATTTGGGGTGTTCTGATTTATGTTCGGTTCCTGGGCTTCGCCGATCTGCCGGGCGCGTTCGCCGACTGGATTTCGGGGCTTGAGGCCTCGCCGATCCTGATCCTCGTGTGCATCCTGCTGGCCTATGCGGTGCTGGGGATGTTCATGGATGCGATTGGCATGCTGCTTCTGACACTTCCGGTGGTCTATCCTGCCGTCATGGCGCTGAACGGGGGCGAGTTCGTCTCTGCCGCGGATAGCGCCTTTGGCATGTCGGGGCCGATGTGTGCGATCTGGTTCGGAATCTTGGTGGTGAAGATGGCAGAGTTCTGTCTGATCACGCCTCCCATTGGCCTCAACTGCTTTGTGGTTGCAGGGGTACGCCCTGACCTGAGCGTTCAGGACGTGTTCAAGGGCGTGACACCGTTCTTTATCGCGGATGCCGTGACAATCGCATTGTTGGTGGCCTTCCCGTCTATCGTGTTGTGGCTGCCCTCACTCGCTGGCTGACATGACTTCCTGATCCTTCATATCATCGGGTTTAACCTGCTCTGCGGACAGGAAATTCCCGATGGTATGGAGCGGTTCAAAGTTCTCGCAAACGACTTTGAACACCACAAGAAAGGGCACCGCGACCAATGCGCCGGGGATGCCCCATAGCCACCCCCAAAACACGACCGTTAGAAATACCGCGACGGTATTCATTTCCAATCGGCGACCGACCAGCCACGGGGTGATAATCTGCCCCTCTAAGAGGGTCAGCGTCAGGTAACCGATCGGGGCCAACATCGCATAACCGATGGTATCAAACGTCACGAGAGAGAATCCCGCGACCAAGAGCACCCCCGCAAACCCGCCGATATAAGGCAGGAAGTTCAGCATGAACGCCGCGATCCCCCAGATATAGGCCGACGGCAAGCCCAGCACTGTCAGATAGGTCCCGACTAATATGCCGAGCACGGCATTGATCGTGGCAATCGTCAGCAGGTAGCGCGACACCCGCTTCTCCACGTCATAGACCGTATGCAGCGCACGTTTCTTTTCCGTTAACGTCGGCATGGATTGCACAAGTTTTAAGTAAAACAGCTCGCCAGAGCCAAGTAAGAACAGCGCCAGAATCAGGATCACCGCCAGCGACGCCCCAGTTTTGCTCACCGTATCCATCGCGGTGTCGAGCAAGCCAGGTTGGCGCACGACAACCTCTTGCGGTTTGCCGCCGGTTTCGGTGCCCAGTTTCTCTACCTCTTCCGAGGCAGATCGCATCGTTTCAACCGCATTGCTCACGCCGCTCAGCTTTATCTGGATCTCGCGTCCCATTTCCGGAATCTCGTCGCTCCAGATCGCCACGGTGCCCGCGGACAGTAAAACCACGGCAGCAATCACCAAGCTCGTCGCGGTCACCAGCAAAAAGGCCGACACAGGATGCGGCACGCCGATGCGATAAAGCGCACGGCCCACGGGCGACAGGGTCAGGGCAAGCAAAAAACCCAGAACAATGGGCAATATCAAGTCCTTGGCGAAATACGCGGTGACGAAAAGGGAAATCAGGACCAGCAACTGAAGCGAGCGCCGGATTGAGGGCAGATGTTCCAAATATGGCTCCAGCAGTTGAAGGATTTAAACCTCAACGCCTTAGCGCGTGGAAAAGTTCACGGGTGTGTGAGCTTATATTGCGGCAGTGTCCAAACGCCCCTCGAAGGTTGCGCGCAACTGTGATGAGACTAGGAGGGTCGGGGAGAAATTATGAGCGGAACGATGAGCATATCCATTCACCCAATGTTAAGTGTTGCGCCCTATGCAGTGGGGCAAATGAAGTGCCAATGTGCTCGGGTCGGCTACTGATGGGGCGGTCAGCAGTCCTGGTGCTTGGCCTCGGCAGCCTTGTGGGTGTGCTATTTATAGGGTCGCTGTTGATTGGCCCGTCCAGCGCATCCATGGGCGACAGTTTGAACGCGTTGGTCACCGGGCAGGGCGGCCCGCTGGCCACCGTCATGCGCGAGATAAGGCTCCCGCGTGCGCTATTGGGCGTGATGATCGGCGGTGCTTTGGGGCTTTCTGGCGCTGCGATGCAGGGCTATCTGCGCAACCCCTTGGCGGATCCGGGGTTAATCGGGGTATCTGGCTCTGCAGCGTTGGGGGCTGTGCTGGCGATACAGACCGGATTGGCCGCGCTTGCAGCACTCGCGCTTCCCACAATGGCGCTTGGCGGTGCCCTGCTGGGGGTGTTGTTGGTGTTGCTGTTGGCAGGCCCTCGGGGCACGTCACTGGCGCTGATCCTCGCTGGTATCGCAATATCGGCCTTTGCTGCGGCATTGACCTCGCTGGTGCTGAACCTGTCGCCGAACCCCTATGCGGCGAATGAGATCGTATTCTGGATGATGGGCTCTCTGGCGGACCGGTCCATGACCCATGTCTGGATCGCGATGCCCTTTCTGCTTGGGGGCGGTGTCCTGTTGGCGACCCTCGGGCGTGGGCTTGACGCGCTGACCTTGGGCGAAGACGCGGCAGAGGCGATGGGGATCAACCTATTCCGGCTTCGCCTCACGGTCATTATCGGTACGGCGGCGGTCGTTGGTGCCTCTACCGCCGTGGCGGGGGCGATCGGGTTTGTGGGGCTGGTCATGCCGCACCTGCTACGTGGCTTTGTTGGCGCGCGACCGGGGGCGTTGCTATGGGCTGCGACACTTGGCGGCGCGGCGATGATCCTCGCATCGGATATCCTTGTGCGCCTTGTGGTGCCCGACCGTGATCTCAAGCTTGGGGTTGTGACGGCATTGGTGGGCGCGCCGCTGTTTCTCCACCTGATCTATCGCACGCGGAGGGAAGGGCTATGACCCTGCTATCACTACAAAACCTCTCCGTTCATCGGGGGCGGAAAACCGTTTTATCCGACATCAACCTGACCTTACGTGAAGGCGAGGTCGTAGGCCTGGTCGGGCCGAATGGTGCCGGTAAGACGACCTTGATGCGCGCGGCCCTGGGCCTGATCCCCGCTGAGGGCCAAAGTTCAATCGCCGCACTTGCCCCGCGCATGCGCGGCCGTGCCGCCGCGTGGATGCCCCAATCGCGCGAGATTGCATGGCCGGTCACGGTTGAAACGATCATCCGACTGGGCCGCACACCCCATCTACGGGGCGGGCAGAAAATACAGGCAGAAGATCAGGCTGCCGTAGATCGCGCCATTGTGCAGATGGGTTTGGACACCTTCCGCAATCGTCCCGCCACACAGCTATCGGGTGGGGAGCAGGCGCGCGTGCTGATCGCCCGTAGCCTCGCGCAAGAGGCACCCTTGCTTATCTCAGACGAGCCCACCGCCGGGCTAGACCCCGCTCATCAAATCGCCGCGATGGAAAGCTTTTCCAAAGCAGCGGGCCAAGGGCGCGGGGTGCTCGTCTCGCTTCATGATCTGGGATTGGCAGCGCGGCATTGCACACGGTTGATCGTGTTGCACAACGGCGCAGTTGTCGCAGACGACTTGCCACAGGCGGCGCTGACGACAGAGATTGTCGAAGCTGTCTTCGGCGTCACTGCGTTCAGCGAAGTCACCGAAAAAGGTTTTGTTTTCCAACCGCTTGAGGTCGTTTCTTAACTGCTGCTGTCCCGAGAAACACCGGGGATGTCCACGGCGATGACACCCAATGATCGCGCGGTGGCCAGTGCAAGAACGGGGCTATCGGGCCCGCCAGTGCTGATCTGATACGCCCGCATTGCCCGCCGTGTCGCGTCGTCGAGCTCTGAATTAATGGCCCCGCCATAGAACCCTCGCGCCTCTAACGCGCGTTGCAGCGTTGCGATCACGTCGGGCGTAAGCGCGCTGGTGCAGGGGGTCTCGAACCAGTTGTCCACACGGGGAGAGACGATCTTTTGCCGTGTTTCCGTGCGGTAGATCGGCAGCGACTGGATCTCGCCGGTAGAGCTGATCTGCGCCGGCTGCACCTGTACCTGCTCCGTCACCGTTTCGATCACTGCAGGTGATACGGTCCGCCCCCAACAGCTGCCCGGTGCAGCCCCTGCCGGGCCCTTGGTTGTCGCCTCGCGAACGCCAGGCTCGGGTGCCTCTGCGTCTTGGGAGGGGGCGATACACGCTCCGAGCGAGACGAGAACCGTACATGCGCAGGCAAATTGAATAAAAGGTCGGGAAAAATACTGCACAGCCGGGCCTTGCGGGTCAAAGGGTCCGTCGCAGGCTAGCGGCTTTTCGCAGCAATGCCTAGATGATAGGCCTATCGGGATGTGAATAATGCCATCCCCTTGCATGAGCCGTGAAAAGGGGCTGGCGAAGCCGCGGGCTGCTGTTTACATATGTCGAAATTCTAAATTCGAAGGGGCATTCAGATGGCCAAGATCACTTATGTAGAACACAATGGCACCGAACATGTCGTCGATGTGGCCAATGGCCTGACCGTCATGGAAGGGGCTCGTGACAATAACATTCCCGGGATCGAGGCCGATTGCGGCGGTGCCTGCGCCTGCTCCACCTGCCACGTCTATGTGGATCCCGACTGGGTCGAAAAAGTGCCCGCCAAGGACGACATGGAAGAAGATATGCTCGACTTCGCGTTCGAGCCCGATCCCGCCACGTCCCGTCTGACCTGCCAGATCAAGGTCACAGATGCGCTGGACGGCCTGCGCGTGAAAATGCCCGAAAAGCAGATCTGATGCGACGGCTGGCGCGACATATCTCGTCGCGCCTTTTGCCGATCGTTGCGGCATGCGTGATCAATGCGCTGCCCGCTTCAGCGCAAGACATCGCCCGCGCCAGCTTTGGTGATCCGACCACACGTTATGATCACGGCGTATTGGGCGATGCGATCGAATGGGGCAGCCTGACGCTGGGGTTGGCTGACGGCACCAGCCGCCGCATAATCTTGCCCCAAGTCCTTGTATTCGAAGACACATCGCCCCGGATTGCGGATCTGGATGGTGATGGCCAACCCGAAGTGATCGTGGTTGAAAGCCATCAGTCCAAAGGTGCGCGGCTTGCGGTTTATGGCGCGTCCGGGCGCATCGCGCAGACGCCTTTTATCGGGCGGAAGAAACGCTGGCTTGCCCCGATTGGTGCTGCGGACTTCACCGGCAATGGGCGGCTCGAGATCGCAATCGTCGTCACCCCGCATCTGTCCGGTTCGGTGCAGCTGCTCGCTTACGATAACAGCGGCCTCACCGTCATTGCTACGGCAGAGGGGTTCACCAACCACCGCATCGGTGATCCGGAAATCGCGGGGGGTATCCGCAAATGCGGCCCACACCCCGAATTGATCCTTGCGCAGATGCCGTGGCAGCACAGTGCGCCATCGCAAATGGTGGCCCTTCAGCTTGACGGCAAAACACTAAGCCCGCGAAGCTTCGACGTGCCCTTCACCGCCAGCAATACCGCCGCCGCCAAAGCCTGTACGCTCAACCCAAGCTGAGCACAGACTTGCTTCCAATTGGTTAAAAATCCTGGGGGTCCGGGGGCGAGCCCCCGGTTCATCGCGTCAGACCAGCAGGCCGCGCCCTCAGGACAGCGCACGCCAGCCGATATCGCGGCGGTAGAACCCGCCCGGCCAGTCAATCGCCTCGACCATCTCATAGGCGCGTGCCTGTGCCTCGGCCAGGGTGTCGCCGCGCGCCGTGACGTTCAGAACCCGCCCGCCGATGGCCGTAATCGCCCCGTCTTTCTTGGCGGTGCCCGCATGGAACACCATGTTGCGGCTGTCTTCGGGGAGGGCATCCAACCCTTTGATAACGCTGCCCTTGTCATAGCTTCCGGGATAGCCTTGCGCGGCCATGACGACGGTGACAGCGTGATCGTCGGCCCAGTTCACGCGGGCCTCGTTCAGGCGCCCTTCGGCGGCGGCATGCATCAGGTCAAAAGCCTGCGCGCCAAGACGCATCATCAGGACCTGACACTCAGGGTCGCCAAAACGGGCGTTGTATTCGACCAGACGGGGGGCACCGTCCTTGATCATCAAACCGGCATAAAGCACCCCTTGGTAAGGCGTGCCGCGCTTGGCCATTTCGGCCATGGTCGGGCGGATGATTTCTGCCAACGCACGTTCGGCGATCTCGTCGGTCAGCACCGGCGCGGGCGAATAGGCCCCCATGCCGCCGGTGTTAGGGCCGGTATCGCCGTCGCCGACGCGTTTGTGGTCTTGGGCTGTGCCAATCGGCAGCACGGTGTCGCCGTCACACAAAACAAAGAAGGACGCTTCTTCGCCGTCCATAAACTCTTCGATCACCACCTCTGCGCCCGCGTCGCCGAAGGTGCCGTCGAACATCGTATCGACGGCGGCCAGCGCTTCGGCATCGGTTTCGGCGATGATCACGCCTTTGCCTGCTGCAAGGCCGTCGGCTTTGATCACGATCGGGGCAGGGTGGTCGGCCAGATAGGCCCGCGCAGCGTCTGCGTCGGTGAAATGCCCATAGGCGGCTGTGGGGGCGTTTGCGGCGTCGCAGATCTCTTTCGTAAAGGCTTTGGAGGCTTCCAGCGCCGCGGCCGCTTTTGACGGGCCAAACACCAATACGCCGGCAGCGCGCAGATCATCGCCAACGCCTGCAGCAAGGGGGGCTTCTGGCCCGATGATGACGAAATCGATGTTGTTTTCATCGACAAAACCGACCACCGCGGCCCCGTCGTTGATGTCGAAACTGGCGCAATCCGCGATGGCGGCGATTCCGGCATTGCCCGGTGCCACGATCAGCTTGTCGCATTTAGGATTTTGCAATACGGCCCAGGCCAGGCTGTGTTCGCGCCCGCCGCTGCCCAGAATGAGGATGTTCATGGTTGCACTCCCTTGGCCTTGGTTGCTGCGCGTTCTAAGCTGGGACTGAGCCCGACACAAGATAAACACGGAAAGACACCGCTGATGGATCTGATCGACGACCCGCGCGAGGGGCAGAACAGCCCGGAATTCACCGTGACCGAGCTTTCGGGCGCGATCAAACGGGTGATCGAGGGCGAATTCGGCCATGTGCGGATTCGCGGCGAGGTGGGGCGTGTCAGCCGGCCACGTTCGGGGCATATCTATCTTGACCTCAAGGACGACAGTTCAGTAATTTCCGGTGTGATCTGGAAAGGCGTGTCAGCACGGCTTGAAACCCAACCTGAAGAGGGGATGGAGGTGATTGCCACGGGCCGCATCACCACCTTTGGCGGGCAGTCGAAATACCAGATCGTGATCGAGGATATCAAACCCGCGGGCATGGGCGCGCTGATGGCGTTGCTGGAAAAACGCAAGGCGGCGCTGGCGGCCGAGGGGCTGTTCGCCCCTGAACGCAAACGCCCGCTGCCCTACCTGCCAGAGGTGATCGGCGTCGTGACCTCGCCCTCGGGGGCGGTGATCCGCGATATCCTGCACCGTCTGCGCGACCGGTTTCCGCGCAAGGTGCTGATCTGGCCCGTCGCCGTGCAGGGGGCGAAATGCGCGCCAGAAGTCGCGCGCGCCATTGCGGGGTTCAACGCGCTGACCCCGGGGGGTGCCCTTCCACGGCCTGATCTGTTGATTGTGGCGCGCGGCGGCGGTTCGGTCGAGGATCTATGGGGGTTCAATGAAGAGATCGTGGCGAGGGCTGCCGCAGCATCCGACATTCCGCTGATTTCGGCGGTGGGGCATGAAACCGATACCACGCTGATCGACTATGTCTCTGACAAGCGCGCGCCCACACCGACGGCGGCGGCCGAGCTTGCGGTGCCTGTGCGCCATGAACTTGTCGCCCTGCTTGATGGGCAGGAGGCACGGATGACCCAAGCGCTCAGTCAGGGCCTTGCGCGCCGCGACCAGCGGTTGCGCGACATGGCGCGCGCTTTGCCCCGGCCCGACAGCCTGCTTGATGGTCCGCGCCAACGGCTCGATATGCGCGGCGCCCGTCTGGGTCCGGCGCTGACCGCGGGTGTGCAGAAACGCAAGGTGCATCTCTCTGACATCTCTGGCGCGTTGCGCCCTGCCATCCTGCGCCGCAGCCTTCAGGCAGAGCAACGCAGGCTGGCCGCCCTGGCCGATCGCTTCCGCCCCGAGGCATTGGGCCGCGAGCAAAAGCGCCGTCTTGAGGGTTTGATCGCCCGTTTCCGCCCCGACGCGTTAGAGCAGGACCGCAAGCGGAAAGAGGAAGCCTTTCAATCGCTTGCGCGGCGACTTTCAGATGCCGGGCAACGGCAGACCCAAGGCTGGCACAAACAGATTGCAGGGCTTGACCGTCTGCATGAAATGTTGAGCTATAAATCGACGCTGGCACGGGGCTACGCCGTGGTGCGCGGCGACGGGGGCGTGGTGACAACCAAGCAGGCGGCGCAGGATGCCTCGGCGCTCGAGATTGAATTTATCGACGGCAAGATGAAGATCGGCGGCGGGGCGGCCCCCAAAAAGACCCCCAAGAAAGCGCCCGAACAAGGCAGCCTGTTCTAGGTCTTAGACCCCTACCTTCGGGCCGAGGCAGGTGAAATCCTGACCGCTGTTTTGCGCCTCGTAAAGCTCGGTGGTGGTCGGGTCGTTTTCGAACTGCGCGATCAACCCGGCCGCCCCTTCGCGAAAGCGCCAACACTGGGGGGTCGGATTCTCGTCATAGGTAAAGCAAATCTTTCCCGTATCTTCGTACCAGCGGCCTGACTTGCATTCACCGTCCAGAAAGGACCATTCGACGCGCCGGTTGCTCAGATACCGCTCGGCACCGTAGGTCTCTCCGTTTTGGGCGTAGAACAGGGTTTTGCCCCGTGTATAGGCGTCAAATTCTGCCGCCGACATCATGGATTGCGCGGCCAGAGGGGAGGCCTGTGTCAGGGCGAGGATCAGGGCAAGCTGTTTCATAGCCGCAGCGTGCCAGAAACCCGAGGCGTGATCTAGTCTTGATCGCGAACCGGCTGCCAACGCGCAACACGGCGGTCCATCACCCGGTGCCACAGCGGTGGGACCAGCGCCAGCACAGCCATCACCGGCAGGGACCGCGGCAGCATCGGCATGGTGCCCGGTGTCAGCTCCAGCGCCGGAAAGGCGCGCGAGGGGCGCATGTGATGGTCCGAATGGCGCGGCGCATTCAACATCATCGCCGAGGAATACCACGCAGGCGCATTCCAACTATGCTGCGGGCCCACGGGCTCGGGCTTGCCATTTTCGGATGTTTTGCGGCGCAGGCCGTAGTGTTGCACATAGTCGGAAAGCAACAGCTGCATTTGCGCATAGGCCGCCAGCGCCAGCATCGCAACGACCCCGCGTATTCCGGCCACTGCAAAGCTGGCGGCGAGGGTGATCAACGCACCGGTGACATAGGTGACATAAGGGTGTGACAACAGGTGCCGTTTTCCACGCCGCTGCCGCGTATCAGCCCGCAGCCCAGCCATAAACTCGCCTTTTAGGGCGCGCAGGGCATAGGTATAGAAGCCTTCGCCCAATCTGGCCGAATTCGGATCATGCTCCGTTGCGACGTAGATGTGATGCACGCGCAGGTGGGCCGACACGTGATGCCCGTGCAAGAGGCTGCAATAAATCGCGGTGCCGATCCGTCGGGGCCATTTCGATGCGGCATGGATCAGCTCATGCGCGTTGGAGTTCGAGATCTGGCCAAGAAACAGACCAAGCCCGATATAAATCAACAGCTTGTCGGTCACGTTCAACGTGTCGCTTGCGCCTAGCGCCCAGACCCCAAGGGGTAAAAGTGTGAAATGCACAACGCCCAGTGTCAGGCTTAGGGCACGACCCGAAGAGTTTCGCACTGGCAGCCGGCGAGATAGCCTATCAAGGAAAAACACGACCACAGTGATCGACAGCAGCGCGATCAGGGGCCAGGGGCCGCCGCGTAGACAGGCGAGCAACAGAAATATCGCTGGGGTCAGGCTGGCGATGCTGTACCAGAACATAGGGCGGCTCCGCTGGGGATGCGTGTTTCTTATACGCGAAACGGCGCGTGAAAAAGGGCCTAGGTCGCCGCAGCTACCGCGTAAACTGCTGCGGATTGGTCGCTTTTACTCTGCGCAAGCTTATGCGGCTTTGATAGCGTGATGCACAAGCGATACAAAAGGGCAGCCCGATGGCGTTGGATAATCATGATACCTCAGATGCAAACGCACCGCGCAAAGGTGTGTGGAAATCCGGCAGGGGTAAGGGGCGCAGCCACACCAAGGGTCGCCAGCTGCAAGAGGACGCGTGGGATGAGGTGCGCGCCCTATTGGCGGATAAACCGCGACGTGCCGATCTGCTAATTGAGCATTTGCATCTTATTCAAGATAAATTCGGGCATCTTTCTGCGGCGCACCTACGCGCTTTGGCCGAAGAAATGCGCATGAGCATGGCCGAAGTTTACGAAGTCGCAACGTTCTATGCCCATTTTGACGTGGTGAAAGAGGGGGAAACACCACCGCCCGCGTTGACCATACGGATCTGCGATTCTCTGTCCTGCGAATTGGCCGGTGCGCAGGCGTTGAAAGCCGCACTGGAAGACGGGTTGGACGCGTCAGAAGTGCGTGTCGTGCGTGCGCCTTGTATGGGGCGTTGTGATACGGCACCGGCGCTTGAGATCGGGCATAACTTTGTCGACCACGCAACGTTGGAAAAGGTGAAGCAGGTCATCGCGGCAGGCGATACCCATGTGCATGTGCCCGACTACGAAGCTTTCGACGCCTATGTCGCTGGCGGGGGGTATGAGGCGCTTAAGAAACTGCGCCGTGATGGCGATTGGGAGGACGTGCAGCAAAACTTGCTCGACGCTGGTTTGCGCGGTCTTGGCGGCGCCGGTTTCCCGTCGGGCAAGAAATGGGGGTTCGTGCGGGATAACGCGGGCCCGCGCTATATGGCGGTCAACGGCGATGAGGGGGAGCCCGGCACCTTCAAGGATCGCTGGTACCTGGAACGCGTACCACATCTTTTCCTAGAGGGGATGCTGATCGCCGCCTGGGCCGTAGAGGCAGAGAAAGTGTTTCTCTATATGCGGGACGAATACCCGCAGGTGCTCGCGCTCCTTCGGACAGAGATTGCGGCGCTCGAGGCTGCAGGCATTGTTCCCGCAGGATACATTGATCTGCGGCGCGGTGCGGGGGCTTATATTTGCGGTGAAGAATCCGCAATGATCGAAAGCATCGAGGGTAAGCGTGGGCTGCCGCGGCACCGTCCCCCCTATGTGGCGCAGGTGGGTATCTTTGGTCGGCCCACCTTGGTGCATAACGTTGAAACCCTGCATTGGGTGGCGCGCATCTGCCGCGAAGGGCCCGAGGTGCTGAACAGCACGGAAAAGAACGGGCGCAAGGGCCTGCGCAGCTATTCGGTATCCGGGCGCGTCGCCAAACCGGGGATGTATGAACTGCCTGCGGGATCCACGATCACCGATGTCATCGAGGCTGCGGGTGGCATGGCCGACGGGCACCGGTTCAAAGCCTATCAACCGGGTGGGCCATCCTCGGGGCTGCTGCCCGCTGCGATGGATGACATACCACTCGACTTTGATACGTTGCAGCCGCACGGGTCTTTCATCGGCTCTGCCGCTGTCGTGGTGCTGTCGGACCAAGACAGCGCCAAGGCCGCAGCGTTGAATATGCTACGTTTTTTTGAGGATGAAAGCTGCGGGCAATGCACCCCCTGTCGCGTGGGCTGCGAAAAAGCCGTCAAGCTGATGCAGGCGGACCGCTGGGATAAACCCCTGCTGGAAGAGCTCTCGACCGCTATGGTCGATGCCTCTATCTGCGGGCTGGGGCAGGCAGCGCCGAACCCGATCCGCCTGGTGATCAAACACTTCGCGGACGAGGTTTAGAACGGGATAGACGTCTCTTCAAAGTGGGAATTAGTTCTGCACCACCAAGCAGGTGCACCCGGTCGCGCGCATCCTGTCGCATAGGCGCTGGGCGTCGGTGCGGGTGTTGCTGCCGTATTGTCCAAAGTAGAATCCCTTGCGGCGCGACACGCGGTTTTTCTTGAACAGGAAATCCAGACGCCGTCCTTTCACCGCGCTGCGACAGCTTGCTGTCTGGGCATTGGCTTTATCCCGCGCGCGGTCCTTGCTGGTCCCGAAGGATACCTGAACACCCCAGGGTTTGATCACCGGGGCAGGGGGTGTCACCTTTAGGGCGGTCACCCGGCGATTGCGCGCCATCTCGTAGCAGGCGGGCAGGAAAGCTTGCGTTATTGATAGCCGGAAATCGGGCGTCTTGGGCGGGGCATCGCGCCATTGTTCGGCGTCCAGACCGGTGATGATGGGGACATAGGCGACCGTCTCGGGGGCGAGCCCTTTGCCGTCCAGAAACCCCTCTGCACGTCGTTCGCCGCCATTGTAGCCGATCGCGGCCAGCCCTTCGTTCCCGTATTTCTGCGTCATTTCAGCAAGATACTGGGCAGAGTGTTCCAGTGCATCAGCAGGATTATATGGGTCTTTCAGCCCGCGCAGCGCTGCGGTGGAGGGGATGAACTGCGCAATGCCGCGCGCATTGGCATGGCTCAAGGCGTTTTGGTCAAACCGGCTTTCTTGCCAGATGAGCCGCGCGAAAAATCCGCTATCCAGCCCGTGCCGCTCGGAAAAGACCTTGATCGCGTTGCACGTGTCATACACGAAATGCGCAGGGCGGATGCAGTGGGCATGGCCCCATTTGGTGCTGGAACAGTAGCGTCGGTCCGGCTCGGCCTGCGCCGCCCCTGCCATCAGTATCACCCAGAGCACCCATAAAAACCGCATGCAGACTTGGTGCGCGACGGGCCCCTTGCTGTCAATTGCTCTTGTCGCCCTTCCATCCCGCCGGTCGAGCCTATAGATCATAGAAAACGCCTGACAATTCGGAGAGCGCGCTTGGCCTTTTTTCAAAAGCTGAAATCCAAAATGTTCAAATCCTCGTCCAAGATCGACGAGGGGCTTGAGGCGATTGTCGAAGATGGTGGGGCGACGGATACCCCTGAAACGGTGGATGAAGTTCCCGTCGATCAGGTGATGGATGCGCCGCAGGCCGCGGCCCAAGCATTGCCCGAAGCGGTGGATGATGAACCCGCACCGATGCCAGCGGATGAAGAGGATACGCCCGCGCCCGTGCCGCTGCGCGAGACGATGACCCCCGTGGCCCCCGATCTGGTGCCCGCCCCCCCCGAGCCTGCACCGGCCAAGCCCGGTCTGATGGGCCGCTTGATGGGACGCAGCGCCGCGGCACCTGTTGTGCGGCGCGTGCTGGATGACGAGATGCTCGAACAGCTCGAAGAGCTGCTGATCTCGACCGATATGGGCGTGGATACGGCCCTGCGCGTCACCGCGAATATGGCCGAGGGGCGCTTTGGCAAGCGACTGTCTGTGGACGAGATCAAGCGCCTGATGGCGATAGAGGTCGCGCGGATCATGGACCCGATCGCCAAGCCCTTGCCGATCTATGCCAAGACACCGCAGGTGGTGCTTGTGGTGGGGGTAAACGGGTCGGGCAAGACGACCACAATCGGCAAGCTGGCCAGCCAGTTTAAAGCCGCGGGTAAGAACGTAGTGATCGCCGCCGGTGACACATTTCGTGCCGCTGCCGTCGAACAATTGCAGGTCTGGGGCGACCGTGCCGACGTGCCGGTACTGACCGCAGGGCAGGGGTCGGACCCGGCGAGCCTTGCGTTTGACGCCATGACACAGGCGGAGCGTGACGGTGCCGATCTACTGCTGATTGACACGGCCGGACGCTTGCAGAACCGCGGCGACCTGATGGAAGAACTGGCCAAGATCGTGCGGGTCATTCGCAAGAAAGACCCGAGCGCGCCGCATAACACACTGTTGGTGCTGGATGCGACGACAGGGCAGAATGCGCTGAACCAAGTGAAGGTTTTCCAAGAAATTTCAGACGTTTCCGGTCTGGTCATGACCAAGCTGGACGGCACGGCCAAGGGCGGTGTGCTGGTGGCGCTTGCGGATAAGTTCGGGCTGCCGATCCATGCCATCGGCGTGGGCGAACAGATTGACGATCTGCAGCCCTTTGACCCGCAGGAGTTTGCGGATGCCTTGTTGGGGCTGGACCCGCAGTGACGCAGTATAAAGGTCCGGCGACATGACCGAATGGATCGCCCAGATCGAGGGCACAGCCGCCGGTCACCAAGCGGCGCTTTGGTTGGCGCTGGCTGCGGCCTTTTTGCATGCCGTTTTCGGCGCGCTTCAGAAAGGGCGGCATGATCCGTGGCTGACCCGCGGGGCCATCGACTTTTCCTATTGCCTGATGGCTGCTCCCTTTGCGCTGTTTGTCGTGCCCTGGCCCGAACCCCATATGTGGGTCATCTTTGCCGGGGCTTGGGCGATCCATATTGTGTACAAGCTGTTGCAGGCCTGGGCCTATACCAAGGGGGCCTATACGGTCGTCTACCCTGTGGTGCGCGGCACGGGGCCCTTGTTCACCGTGATCGGTGCATACCTCATTTTTGAAGAGAGCTTTTCGGGCGTTCAATGGCTGGGTGTGGCGGTGCTGGTGGCCGGTATCTTCGGGTTGGCGCTGTATAACTTTGTCTACCTCGTGTCCGAACGCGATACGCTGAACGCGGCCCTCGGGCTGGCAGTGCTGACGGGGCTTTTCGTGGCGCTTTATACCACATTCGACGCCTATGGCATCCGCGCGACGGACAACCCGTTTACCTTTTTGGCGTGGTTTTTCATGATCGACGGGCTGGTTATGCCCGTGATCGCCGCGCGCCGCTGGCTGCGGATGGAAGATCGCCCCGACCTTGGCCCGTTGATGACTCGTGGCGTGGCGGGTGGTTTTGTCGCCTTTTTCAGCTTTGGCTCGATCATGCTGGCGACCCGTCTGGACAAAGTGGGCGAGGCCGCCGTGCTGCGTGAAACCTCGACCGTGTTTGCGGCGCTGATCGGATGGTTGGTGCTGAAAGAAACCGTAGGCCCGCGCCGTATTGCCCTGATGGCGCTGATCGCGCTTGGTGCGGTGATCGTCGAAATGGGCGGATAACTGGAGAGCAAGATGAGCACGACACGCGAGATAAACCCTTTCGTCAAATCGGCGCTGGAATACGGGCCGGTGCTGATATTCTTTGTCGCTTATCTGCGCTACAAGGACGAGACCTTCACCCTGTGGGGCACCGACTACAGCGGCTTTATCGTGGTGACGGCAGCTTTTGTGCCACTGTTGATCTTGTCGACAGGCGCGCTGTGGGCGCTGACGGGCAAGATCAGCCGCATGCAGGTTGCCACGGTCATTCTGGTGACATTGTTCGGGGGGCTGTCGGTTTGGTTGAATGACGAGAGGTTCTTTAAAATGAAGCCGACCGCCATCTACCTTTTGTTTGCAGTGCTGCTGGCGATTGGTCTGGCGCGGGGGCAATCCTATCTCAAGTTCGTGATGGAAGAGATGATGCCTCTGAATGACGCCGGCTGGATGATCCTGACCAAACGGCTGATGCTATGCTTTTTC
The DNA here is from genome assembly GCF_002311545.1 of Sulfitobacter sp. UBA1132. Lineage (NCBI taxonomy): Bacteria > Pseudomonadati > Pseudomonadota > Alphaproteobacteria > Rhodobacterales > Roseobacteraceae > Sulfitobacter > Sulfitobacter sp. UBA1132. The sequence continues at coordinate 227,809 of NZ_DCAN01000019.1, forward strand.
GGTCTGGCGCTCGCAAACGAGCTGATCTGGCGCTTTGCCAGCACCGAGACTTGGGTATATTTCAAGACCTTTGGGCTGACGGCGGCGGTGTTTGTGTTTTTCATGACGCAAGGGCGGCTGTTCCAGACCTATGGTTTGGAAAAAGACGAAAGCTAGGACGGGGGCCAGCCCCCGCTGCCCCGTATGGGGCAGCACCCCCGGGATTTACGGCCATTTGGAAGGCGGCTTGCTGTTAGAGTTGACGCGAGCCGGCGAGGGGCGTAGCAGATGACACGTGGCGATTTGATACCGGATTGCGGGCCACGGGCAGAGTAACCTGCCAAATTCCGCTAAAAGGTCAGGATGAAAGCCCCCTTTCGCTTGACCGCGTCTGGGGTTTTTTTACGCCCGCTGCACGGCGGGACAGGAAGGATGAGAGAATGAGCGTTGATTGGAAACCACGGACCAAGGCTGTTCACAGTGGCACCCGCCGCAGCCAGTATAACGAAGTGTCCGAGGCCGTGTTCCTGACACAGGGTTTTGTCTATGACAGCGCCGAACAGGCCGAGGCGCGGTTCCAGTCGCTGGGGGATGACGAGTTTATCTATGCCCGCTATGGCAATCCCACGGTGCGCATGTTCGAGGACCGGATCTCGGGGCTTTTGGGGTATGAGGATTGTTTCGCCTGTACCTCTGGTATGGCGGCGGTCAGCGGCGCGCTGACATCGCTGCTGAAAGCAGGCGATCACGTGGTCGCCGCGCGCGCGCTTTTCGGGTCGTGCCTGTATGTTCTGGAGGATATCTTGGCGCGTTTCGGGGTCGAGGTGACCTTGATCGACGGCACGGATAACGCGGCCTGGGATGCGGCCATTCGCCCTGACACGACCATGGTCTTCTTTGAGAGCATTTCGAACCCTACCCTGGAAGTCGTTGACATGCGCCATGTGGTGAAAGCGGCCCATGCCGTCGGCGCGCTGGTGCTAGCGGATGACGCGATGGCGACGCCGGTATTTTCCTATGCCAAGGAATGTGGTGCGGATATCGCCATTATCTCGACCACGAAACATGTGGACGGGCAGGGGCGTATGCTGGGCGGGGCAATTTGCGGCCCCAAGGAACTGATCCGCGGCCCCGTCGAAGCCTATATGAAGCACACTGGCGGCGCGATGAACCCGTTTACCGCCTGGACCCACCTCAAGGCGCTTGAAACCATCGACCTGCGTGTCCGTGCCCAAGCGGATGCCGCCTATAAGATCGCAGATGCGCTGAACGGGCACCCCAAGCTGAGCGCTGTGCGCTATCCCACACACACCAGCCATCCGCAGCACGCGCTCGCCACGTCTCATGCGCCGTCGGCGGGGACTGTCTTGGCGGTAGAGGTCAAGGGCGGCAAGGACGCGTGTTTTGCATTCCTTAATGCGCTCGAGATTATCACCATCTCGAACAACTTTGCCGATGCGAAATCCATTGCGACCCATCCGGCGACCACCACGCACCAGCGTTTGCCGGATGACCAGAAAGCTACGCTGGGGATCAGCCCCGGCCTTGTGCGCTTGTCTGCGGGGCTTGAGGACGTGGATGATCTGATCGCCGATATCCGTCAGGCGCTGGACACATTGAAGTGATCACTCGGGGGCTTTGCCTGCTTGGCTGGACGGAGCATTGGTAAAGCCCCCGATATCGCCTATGTAGGGGGCAACTTGCGAAAGGGCCTTGCTATGAATATCGCCGCGACAGTGATACCGGACCGTGATGATGCGGTTGCGGCACTTGATACGTTGCGTGCCTGGGCGCGCAAGGCCAGCGCCGCGGAGATTGAGACGCTGGACCCGTCGCTGGCCCGTCTGCTGCAAAGCGCCGAAAGCTACCCGCAGTTCAGCCGCGATTATCCCAGTGATTTTGCTGTGGGAGATAACTACAAGGCCACGCTGCCCGATCTGCAAAACGGCCCGTCGAGCCTGATCCGTGGTGCGAAACAGCAGATCCAGCATGTGGGGATATCGAACTTTCGGTTGCCCATGCGGTTTCACACCCGCGAGGGCAGCGATCTGACGCTCGAGACATCGGTCACCGGATCGGTCAGCCTTGAGGCGGATAAGAAGGGCATCAACATGTCCCGCATCATGCGCAGTTTCTATAAACATGCCGATGAGGTGTTCAGCTTCGAGGTGATGGAAGCTGCGTTGGATGATTATAAGTCCGACCTTGAAAGTTATGATGCTCGCATCCAGATGCGGTTCTCTTTTCCGGTGCGCATCGACAGCTTACGGTCGGGGCTGTCGGGGTACCAGTATTACGACATCGCGCTTGAGCTGGTCGAGGCCGAAGGTGCGCGCAAGAAGATCATCCACCTTGATTACGTCTATTCCTCTACCTGTCCCTGTTCGCTGGAGCTGTCCGAACATGCCCGTGCGACACGGGGGCAGCTTGCCACGCCGCATTCGCAACGCTCTGTCGCGCGGATCTCGGTCGAGGTGAACTGCGAGGAAAGCTGCCTGTGGTTCGAAGACCTGATCGACGCGGCGCGGCGCGCGGTGCCGACAGAAACGCAGGTGATGGTCAAACGCGAGGACGAACAGGCGTTTGCCGAGCTGAACGCCGCTAACCCGATCTTTGTCGAAGACGCGGCGCGGCTGTTCTGCGAGCAGTTGCAAGCCGAACCGCGGGTGCGTGATTTTCGCGTTGTGGCCAGCCACCAAGAAAGCCTGCACAGTCATGATGCGATCTCTGTTCTGACGCAGGGCGATACCTTTGCGGCTCAAAGCATCGACCCCAGACTGTTCAGCACGCTGTTTCACGTCGGCTGATGTTCGCACGGTTTTAGGGCAGTTACTCTGACATGTTTTCATTCTGCGCATTTATTGCGCGGAGGTTTGTGGTGCTTGCTTGAAACATGCACAAAGCCATGCTGCGATGCGGCATCTTCGGGATGCTGCTATGCAGAAACGTCGGTTCTCATTGGGGATTGCTTCGTTATATTAAGAGGCAGAACAAGGTAACCGGCAGAAATGCCAAGATAAATCGAGAGTTTATTATGGCTTACAACAGCACAATTTCGCAAAGCAACGTCCCCACCATCAAAGCTCCCTTCGCCGTCATCGGCGGGTTTTTTGCTGCCATCTGGAACGGTTTGATCGCAGCGGGTGCGAACTCGGGCCGGATGCGTCAGGTGACATTCCTGCAGTCCAAGACCGACGAAGAGCTGGCCGCGATGGGTATCAAGCGTGATGACATCGTGCACCATGTTTTCCGCGACACATATTACGTCTGATCGGTTTACAGGTTGAGTATTGACGGCCCGGGTGTGTCTTGCCCGGGCCGTTTTGCGTTTTACCGCAGGGCGTGTCCTTGACACCGGCGCGCCGCCGCGCCAACGCTGCGCAGATGTTGGATTTGCGCCCAGTTGGATATGTCATCGGCCTGTTGGTGTCGGTGCTTGGCATCGCGATGATTGTGCCAATGTTGGTCGATATTGCCGAAGGGCGCGGCCATTGGCCCGTCTTCGTCGAGGCCGGGCTGATCACCATGCTGGGGGGCAGCATGATCGCGCTGGCCTGTGCCAACGGGGTCAGGGAAGGGCTGACGATCCAGCAGACCTTTTTGCTGACGACGGCCGTGTGGCTGATGCTGCCGTTGTTCGGCGCGCTTCCGTTCATGCTGGGCGCGACAGAGGCGCGTTTCGTCGATGCGGTGTTCGAGGCCATGTCGGGCATGACCACCACCGGATCTACGGTGTTTTCCGGGCTTGATGATCTGCCCAAGGGGCTGTTGTTGTGGCGTGCGATCCTGCAGTGGCTGGGCGGCATCGGTATCATTGTTGTGGCGATGGTGTTCCTGCCCGAACTGCGCGTCGGTGGTATGCAGATCTTCAAGTCGGAAGCTTTTGATACCTTTGGTAAAATCCTCCCGCGGGCCGGGCAGATCGCCAGCCAGATCTCGGTCATTTATGTCTGGCTGACCTTCGCCTGTGCGCTGACCTATCTGACCTTGGGGATGAACGTCTTTGACGCGACGGTCCACGCGCTGACCACCGTGTCTACGGGCGGGTTTTCAAATTATGACGCCTCTTTCGGTACCTTTAGCGGCAATGCGGAATATGCGGCGTCGATCTTCATGGTGCTCGCGGCGCTGCCTTTCGTGCGCTATGTGCAACTGCTGAACGGCAACCCTTTGGCCCTGCATCGTGATCCGCAGGTAAAGGGTTTCTTGCTGACGATTGCGGTGCTGGTGGGGCTGATCTTTATCTCTATTCAGTCGGTCTTTCCGCATCATTGGGAGCAATCCCTGCGCGAGGCGCTGTTCAACATCACTTCAATCATTTCGGGCACGGGCTTTGCCTCGGTCGATTATATGACCTGGGGGCCGTTTCCCGTGGCGCTGTTTTTCTTTACGGGGCTGATTGGCGGCTGCGCGGGGTCCACCGCCTGTTCGATCAAGATCTTCCGCTATCAGCTGTTGTTCGCATCCATCCGTGCGCAGTTGCAGCGAATCCGGTCACCCCACGGCATCTTTACCCCGCGCTATGACGGTCGCCCGATCAGCGGCGATGTCATGATCTCGGTCATGTCGTTTTTCATGTTCTTCACGCTGACACTAGGGCTGGTGGCCGTGGCGCTCAGCATGACGGGGCTGGATTTCGTGACCTCGATCTCGGGGGCGGGGGCGGCCTTGGGGAACATCGGGCCGGGTTTGGGCAAGATCATCGGGCCGGCGGGCAATTTCAGCACCCTTAACGACACAGCCAAATGGATCCTGACCGCCGCGATGCTGGTCGGGCGGCTGGAGCTTATGGCGGTATACGTCATTCTGACATTCAAATTCTGGAGAGCATAATGAGCGCAGTACAAACCCGTCCTTTGGGGGCACAGATTTCTCATATGCTCAAGTCTCGCGGGGTAGAGGTGATCTTTGGCATCCCCGGCGTGCATAACCAAGAGATGTACCGCGGGATCGAGGAAGCAGGGCTGACCCATGTGCTGGCGCGGCACGAACAGGGGGCGGGCTTTATGGCAGATGGCTATGCCCGGGCCACAGGCAAGCCGGGGGTCGCCTATGTGATCACCGGCCCGGGGCTGTGCAATGTGATGACGCCGATGGGACAGGCCTACAGCGATTCCGTGCCGGTGCTGGTGTTGTCCTCCTGTCTGGATGAAACGGCGGCGCGGAAGGGGCAGCTGCACCAGATGAACGATCAGCGCGCGGCGGCGGAAACCGTGTGCGATTGGTCCGAAATGGCGCTGACGGCACCGGCGGCCTACCAGTTGATCGACCGTGCCCTGACCGAATTTGCCACCAGCCGCCCGCGCTCCAAGCATATTTCTGTTCCCATTCACCTGCTGGAGGCGGAGGCCGCCCCCGCGCACGCCCTTGCCGTCAGCGCGACCTTGCCGGCGGTGCCTTCTGCGCAGATCGACCTTCTGGCGGAAAAGCTGGCCGCAGCGCAAAAGCCGCTGTTCATCTTTGGTGGTGGTGCCGTTGGCATTCAGAACGTTGACGCCCTGCTGGCCCGCTGGCAGGCAGCGAGCCTGACGACCTATGCCGGACGCGGCATCGTCTCGCCCGGAGCGCCGCTGCATTTAGGCGCCTATCTCGCGCGAGAAAGCAGCGTGGATGTGATCGCGCAGGCGGATCTTGTGATCGCCGTCGGGACCGAACTGGCAGAGGTGGACCTCTGGCGCGATCATCTGGGGCATTCAGGTGAACTGGTGCGCGTTGATATTGATCCGTCGGTTCTGGCGGACCCGCAAGCGGCACCCTTTGCCATCCTTGGGGATGCGGTACAGGTAATGGCCGCGCTTGACGCTGCCTTGCCGGACGAACGCACAGCAGCGGGTTGGAATGCAGCCGAGGTGGCAGGCTGGCGCAAGCGCTGGCGGTCAGAAGTGGACATGGAGCGTCCGGGCATCCTTGCCGTGGTGGACGCGGTGAAGGCTGCGACGCCCGAAGGCACGATGATCTACTCGGACATGACCCAATTCGCCTATGCCGCGACAGAAGTCTGGGAAATGGATCGCCCCGGATATTGGCATCATCCTTACGGGTTCGGCACGCTTGGCTACGCAACACCTGCTGCGATTGGTGGGGCCATTGGCCGCCCCGGACTGCCGACCATGGCGATCATCGGGGATTATGGCTTTCAGTACACGGTGCAGGAACTGGGGGCTGCGGTAGAGCTGGGGCTGCCCTTGCCGATCATCCTGTGGGACAATGGCAAACTAGGCGAAATCGAAGACAGCATGACCCGCGCGCAGATCGCGCCAAACGCGGTCATCGCTCATAATCCCGATTTTTGCAAACTGGCCGAAGCTTATGGAGCCTATGCTGCGGCACCGAAATCGCTGGAGGAGCTGCCAGAGGTCCTGGCGCAAGCCTTTAAGGCCGACCGCCCGACGTTGATCTATCTGACGCCCCAGACCGCAGTCTGATCAAGGGCGCTGCCCGAGGCGGTTCAAACGACTGACCCCGATCCCCCGTTAAACGGGGGATCGGGTTTTTTTTATTCCCAACAGCTGACCAATACGGTCATGCCCTTGGCTTTTTCACGCAGGTCCTGCGGCTTGATCGTGGTGCTGCTGGCCGTGGTATCAACGGTGACACCGGCCTTTTGCGCAAGCTCTGCGATGACCTTGGATTCAACCGCAAAGGCGACATCTTCGGGCAATTCGCGTGCGCCATTGGCACGGGGCAGCAACATGCCCAAGACCCGCCCGTCACGATCCAGAATCGGACCGCCCGCGTCCCCGCTGCGGGCTTCTAGCGCGAGGCGGGCGATGTTCTCTTCGCCTTGCAGCCCACGCACATCGGCCAGCGTGCCATAGGTCACCGTCGCAGATCCAAGCACGCCTTCATAGGGGAAACCCGCAACCGCGATTTCGGACTGCAAACGGGGGGGCACGGTGTTGAACGCCGCCACATCCAATGGCGAAAGCGCTGCGCGGGGTTTCAGCAGGCTGATCCCGCTGGCCGCATCATCAACAACCACATCAAGCTCTGTCTCGTCGTCCAGTGTCAGACGACCACAGCTTTGCACCGCCTCGGATGTGGTGGCAACAGTACCGCGCCCATCAATGAAGAAGCCCGAGCGCGAGATTTTCGGCGACCGGATTTGCAGACCCGACACCAGATCGACAGCCTGACGGTCGCCCCCCCCCGCTGCGGCATCCAGCGTACCGGGCAGGCGGGTGAAGGATTTCGTCATCTCGGCAATTACGCGGCGGCGGCGGTCTTCGTCCCCGGCGGGCCAGATGAGGGTGAAGCCCTTGATCTCGCCATTCTGCAGCGACACCTGCGTCTGGCTGACGATGCGGCCGTTCTCGCCGATCAGCTCGAAACTGTCGGACTTCCGCTCGCGCGGGCCTTCTTCGGGGACGATTTCAAGGGTCTGCATGATGTCATACAGGCCAAAGAGCGTATCCTGATCGCCCGCCTGACTGATCAGCAGAACCCGCGCGTCGATGTCGCCGGTGCCATTGTAATGAGCGAAGGGGGGCTCGAACCGGTCAAACCCCACGATCTTGGTCGGCATCACCATCTCGATCCCCGCGTCGGCGTTGCGCACGACCTGCAGGCCCAGACCTTCGAGCACGGCGTTATATTGTTTCAGAAGGGCGGCGCGTTGCAGCGTTGTCAGCACGCCGGTGGCGTCATAGCCGTTGGCCCCTTGCCAATCGGCCATAGACCCCCGCGTACCCCGCCCGAAGGCACCGTCGATCGCGGCATTGTAAAACCCGGCCCACTTCAGCGCGACCTGCAGCTGTTCGCGCGCTTCGCGGTCAAGATCCCGTTCGCTGGCGCGCGCTTCGGCCAGGGTTTCGTCACGTGGTGGTTCTGGCAGGACGGGGACTTGCGTGGTTTCTGCTTCTGCGGTGGCGGTGTTCTCTTGCTCCAGCGCTTCGCTGGCGGGGGGCAGGGTGGTTTGCGTGATCTCACTGTCTGTCTGCGTATCGGTGGGGGATGCAGGTTCAACCGGTGCGATCAGCGGAATGTTCAGGACGTTCGCGCCCACGGGCCAGAACTGCTGCTGGAACCGTTCAGAAAGCTGGATAAAGCTGTCGCGCGGAATCACCCCGTCCCGGCGGTAGCGGCGCAACAACAGCTCTGCGTCATCACGGCGATAGGGGCCGACCGCGATTCCATACCAGCTGCCGCCCAAGGCAAAGCCGTTCACATCCTCAAGATTGGCGCTATAGGCACGTGCGCGATCGGTCGCCGCGGCCAGATTGGGCTGGGCTTCGACCTGTATCCAAACCACATCATCGGCAGACTGTGCAAAGGCAAACGGGGCAATAAACAAGGCGGCGATCAGGGCCGCAAACAGTCGCGTCATAGGTATGGGTACTCTCAAGGATTTAAACTTGCAGTAGATAAGCAGGAACCTGTGCAAAATACCATGCTTGAGACAGCGCAAATCATCACAAAGCTGCCAATTGACCCTACCGCGACAGCACCTTAGGAAAGGCGCGCAGCAGCAAAGGCAAAATCTTATGTCCGACCCGGTCCAGCGCCCCCGTTCATTTCAGGAAATCATCCTCGCCCTACAGTCCTATTGGGCGCGTCAGGGCTGTGCGGTCCTGCAACCCTACGACATGGAAGTCGGTGCGGGTACGTTCCACCCGGCCACGACCCTGCGCGCGCTTGGCACCAACCCTTGGGCCGCCGCCTATGTGCAGCCCTCGCGCCGTCCGACCGACGGGCGTTATGGGGAAAACCCCAACCGTCTGCAGCATTACTACCAGTTTCAGGCGCTGATCAAACCCAGCCCGCCCAACCTGCAAGAGCTCTACCTCGGATCGCTTGAGGCGATCGGGATCGATATGGCGCTGCATGACATCCGCTTTGTCGAGGATGACTGGGAAAGCCCCACTTTGGGCGCGTGGGGACTGGGCTGGGAAGTCTGGTGTGATGGCATGGAAGTGTCGCAGTTTACCTATTTCCAGCAGGTCGGCGGCCATGATTGCCACCCTGTATCGGGCGAGCTGACCTACGGGCTCGAGCGTTTGGCAATGTATGTTCTGGGCGTCGATCACGTGATGGACATGCCCTTTAACAGCCCCGACGCGCCGATCCCGCTGACCTATGGTGATGTGTTCAAACAGACAGAGGAAGAATACGCCCGCTGGAACTTTGATGTCGCCAATACCGACGTGCTGCTGGACCACTTTGTCGAGGCCGAGAACGAGTGCAAGGCGATCCTTGCGCAAGACGCCGTGGACCCCAAGACCGGCAAGCGCATCGTGATGGCGCACCCCGCCTATGACCAATGCATCAAGGCAAGCCACATCTTCAACCTGCTGGACGCACGCGGTGTCATCTCGGTGACAGAGCGTCAGGCTTATATCGGGCGGGTGCGCACCCTTGCCAAAGCCTGCGCTGACGCCTTTGTTCAGACACGGGCCGGCGGTTGGTCGGAAAACGCGGCATGAACGGTAAAATTGTAGGAGGCGTCATCTTGGTTGCAGCAGCCATTGCGGGTCTCGCGCTTTATTATCTACAGGTCTACGGCTATTATCACGAGGCAGCGGCACCGGATGAGGGCGTCTCGCTGGTGTCGATCTCCAGCAATGCGTCCGAGCCGATCCTGACCGACAATTTCCGCGCCATCGACGCCGACAGCTCGCCCATCCGCTACCGCGCATGTTTCGACACCTCGCTCAGCCTCGCCATGCTGTCCGAAACCTATGTCGTCAGCGACGAGGTCACGCCGCGCAATGCACCGGGCTGGTTCGACTGTTTCGACGCCAAGGCCATCGCAGAAGAGATCGAGGCAGGCACGGCGCTGACCTTTCTGGGCCAGAAGAACGTGCATTTCGGCGTAGACCGTATCGTTGCGATCACTTCGGACGGGCGCGGCTATGTCTGGCACGAGCTGAACGATTGTGGCGACAAAGCCTATGATGGCACCGTGGTGGGCGAAGCTTGCCCGGAACGCCCCGCCGACTGATCCGACCCGGATCGACCGGCCCTTTGACATAAGCGCTGTTTGCGCGACACATATTTAACCGCACCCAAGCGACACGCGGCCCCGAAAGGTACGAACCCATGCCCGACCTCCTGATAGAGCTTTTCTCGGAAGAAATTCCCGCCCGCATGCAGGCGCGCGCGGCGGATGATCTAAAGAAACTGGTGACGAACGGTCTGGTGGATGCGGGGCTGACCTATGCCTCTGCCGCGGCCTTTTCGACGCCGCGTCGCCTGACCCTGACCGTCGAAGGGATGCTGGACGCCAGCCCGTCGCTGGTCGAGGAACGCAAAGGCCCCAAGGCCGACGCGCCGGAAAAAGCCATCGAAGGGTTTCTGCGCGGCGCAGGGCTGACCCGCGACCAGCTGGAAGAGCGCGACACGCCCAAGGGCAAGATCCTGTTTGCCATGATCAACAAGCCGGGCCGTCCCGCAGCCGAGATCGTGGCCGAGGTGCTGGAAACCACCATTCGCAACTTCCCATGGCCCAAATCCATGCGGTGGGGCAGTGGCAGCTTGCGGTGGGTGCGCCCGTTGCATTCGATCCTGTGTATCCTGTCGGCTGAAGATGGCGCGCAGACCGTGCCCTTGACCATCGACGGGATCACCGCAGGCGACACAACGCGCGGGCACCGCTTTCTGGCCACCGATACAATCACCGTCAGCAGCTTTGACGATTACAGCGCCAAGCTGAAACGCGCGTTTGTCGTGCTCGACCCGGCAGAGCGGCGCGATACGATCTGGAACGACGCGACCAATATGGCCTTTGCCAACGGGCTTGAGGTGGTCGAGGATGCGGGGCTGCTGGCCGAGGTCGCAGGGCTGGTGGAATATCCCGTCGTGCTGATGGGGCAGATTGGCGATGATTTCCTTGGTCTGCCGCCCGAGGTGCTGCAAACCTCGATGAAAGAGCACCAGAAGTTCTTTTCCGTGCGCAACCCCAAGTCGGGCCGCATCGAACGCTTTGTCACCGTCGCCAACCGCACCACCGCCGACGATGGCGCGACCATTCTGGCAGGCAATGAAAAAGTGCTCTCTGCACGTCTGTCGGACGCCAAATTCTTCTGGGAAAACGATCTGCGCATCGCGCAATCGGAGGCCGGAATGCAGACCTGGGTGGACCGTCTGTCCAACGTGACCTTCCACAACAAGCTGGGCACACAGGCAGAGCTGATCTCGCGCATGGAAGCACTGGCTGGTGAGCTCGCCCCGATGGTCGGGGCCGACGCAGACGAGGCCCGCGCCGCCGCCCGTTTCGCCAAGGCCGATCTGTCGTCCGAAATAGTCTATGAATTCCCCGAACTTCAGGGCCTTATGGGCAGCTACTATGCCAAAGCCGCCGGCAAGTCCGAGGCCATCGCCGCCGCCGCCCAAGACCACTATGCGCCGCTGGGTCCATCCGACGACGTGCCAACCGCGCCCGTGTCTATCGCCGTGGCGCTGGCAGAGAAAATCGACAAGCTGACCGGCTTCTGGGCGATTGATGAAAAGCCGACCGGGAGCAAAGATCCGTTTGCGCTGCGTAGGGCGGCCTTGGGCGTTATTCGGATTTTGGTTGAGAATGATTTGAGTTTGCCTGTACAGCGCGCCCTAGTTGATGGCCTTTCAAATAGAGTTGATCAAGATATCGAAAGTAGGGTGTCGAAGCTGGCAGTGGAGCTAACAGAGAATTTTTCTGAGGTCGGAAGTGTACTTGCTGAGTTGGAAGCAACCAAGTCTAAAGAACCAAAACACCTTTACGACATACTGGAACGTAGTGAAGAACTTCAGGCCCAGAACGAAATAACTTCCGAACAAGCGAGAGATTTGGCGGAAACCTACTTCTCCAGAGCATCGCAAGTTGAATACCAGACTCATGGTTTTGTTTCTGAAAACCTTCTCTCCTTCCTCCACGACCGTCTCAAAGTGTACCTCAAGGACCAAGGCGTCCGTCATGACATCATCGACGCTTGCATCGCCATGCCGCAGAACGACGACCTGACCCTGCTGGTCAAACGCGCCAAGGCGCTGAGCGAGACGTTGAAAACCGACGATGGGGAAAACCTGATCCAGGGGTTCAAGCGCGCCAACAACTTCCTGAGCCAAGCCGAGGATGCGGATGGGGTGGAATACTCCTTTGGCGCGGACATCAAGTTTGCCGAGACCGACGAAGAGCGCGCGTTGTTTGCCGCCCTTGATACCGCAGAGGCGCAGATCAAACCGGCGATGGAGGCACAGGATTTCGGCACAGCCATGTCCGCGATGGCGTCCTTGCGCGGGCCGATTGATGCCTTCTTTGACGCGGTGCAGGTGAACTCTGACAACGCAACAGTCCGGCGCAACCGGTTGAACCTGCTCAGCCGTATCCGCACGATCTGTAGCTCGGTCGCGGATCTGACAAAAATCGACGGGTAACGCAGCAGACCCGACACGTGGGCAAGGCGATCACGCCTTGCCACACCACGGCGAAAGCCTATGCTGCGCAGGAACCAAAAGGTGCCGCAGTGCAGAAAATCGCCATGACAACCCTTGTGACCCAAACCGCCCCCATCGCGAATGATACGCATGGGGGGCGTGCGAAATGTCTGCAACGTCTGGTCCGTCTCGATCTGCCGGTGCCGCGCACCGTGGCGCTGCCCTTTGATGTCGTGCTCGAGATTGCGCAGGGGCAGATCCCCGATCTGCAAGCGGTCGCCGATGAATTCCCCCAAGACGCGCTGCTATGCGTGCGCCCCTCTAGCCAGGACCCGGATTGGGGCGGGCCGGGGGCGGTGATGAACATCGGCATGAACGATGACCGCTATGCCGACTATTGCGAACGTATGGGCGAGGGGCCCGCATCGGCGCTTTATACCCGTTTCGTGCAATCCTATGCCGTCAATGTGGCGCGGCTGGACCCCGATATGTTCGACGACGTCGAAGGCGACGGGCGCGAGGCGCTGCTGCAATCCCTGCGCGCCTACGAGCTGGAGACCGAAGAAAGCTTTCCCCAGGACCGTGTGACCCAATTGACCGCCGTGCTCAGTTCCATGGCGCGGGCGTGGGAGGGCACCTCGGCGCGGCTGTTGCGCCAGGCCAAGGGGGCGCCTGCAGATGCGGGGCTGGGCCTGATCGTGCAGCAGATGGTGTTCGGTGTGGGCACGGGGATTTGCGGCTCGGGCGTGTTGCAACTGGTGGACAGCACTACCGGCCTGCCTCAGATCACCGGGCGGTACCTGAGCCAGTCGCAGGGGCGCGACGCCTTGCAGGACACGGCCGATGCGCTTTACCTGACGCGCGATCCACGCGGACCGTCGCTTGAGGAACACGCCCCCGAAGCTTTCGAGATGCTCAAACAGCACGCGGCGCTGATGCGGGTGCGGCTGCGCGCCGAGATGCAGGTGGAATTCGTCATCTCTGACGGAGAGTTGTTTATCCTTGATGGCGTGCGCGTGTCGCGGTCCTCGCGGGCGGCGGTGCGGATCGCGGTGGCGCTGGCAGACGAAGGGATCATCCCCCGTGAAGAGGCGCTGATGCGTGTCCAGCCCCGCACCCTGACAGAGCTGTTGCACCGGCAGGTTGACCCACGGGTGAAACGCGATGTGATCGGGCGCGGCATTGCCGCCAGCCCCGGTGCCGCCACCGGCCGGATCGTGTTCAACGCGAATGACGCGCAAGCCAGTGCCGCACGGGGCGAGAAATGTATTCTGGTGCGCCGCGAAACCTCGCCCGAGGATATTCGCGGGATGCATGCCGCCCAAGCCGTGCTGACCGAACGCGGTGGGATCACCAGCCACGCCGCGGTGATCGGGCGGGGCATGGGCTTGCCCTGCGTCGTCGGTGCCTCGTCGATGCGTTTCGATCTGGTCAAGGGGGTGATCACGGCCCCCGACGGGCGGATGTTCAAGGCAGGCGATGAAATTACCCTCGACGGCACCTCGGGAGAGGTGCTGTGCGGGGCCGCGGATATGCTTGAGCCGCTGCTGGACGCGACCTTCCAAAAGCTCATGTCCTGGGCCGAAGACGCGGCCGACATCGGGATACGTGCCAACGCCGACACCCCCGCCGACGCACAAACCGCGCGCAATTTTGACGCGCAGGGGATCGGGCTGTGCCGGACAGAGCATATGTTCTTTGACCCCAGCCGCCTGACCGTGATGCGCGAGATGATCTTTGCCGATACCAGCGAAGGCCGCCGCGCCGTGCTAGAACGCTTGCTGCCCATGCAACGCGATGATTTCATTCAGCTTTTCCGCATCATGCAGGGTCAGCCGGTGTGCATCCGTCTGTTCGATCCGCCCTTGCACGAATTCCTGCCCTCGACCCGCACTGGTCAACGCGATCTGGCCGAGGCGCTGGATTTGCCGCTGTCCAATGTGACCCGCCGGATCGAGGCGATGACCGAATATAACCCGATGCTCGGCCTGCGCGGCGTGCGTCTTGGCGTGACGGTGCCCGAAATCTACGAGATGCAGGCCCGTGCGATCTTTGAGGCTACGATCGAAGCCAGCCGCGATGGCGACCCCGTGGTGCCCGAGATCATGATCCCGCTTGTTTCGGCCAAACGCGAGGTTGAACTGATCAAAGCCAGCGTCGACAAGATCGCAACGGCGGTGAAATCCGAACGCGGCGCGAGCTTTACCTACCGTTTGGGCGTGATGGTCGAAACGCCCCGTGCCGCCCTGCGCGCCGGAGAGATTTCGCCCCATTGTTCCTTCCTCAGTTTCGGGACAAACGACCTGACGCAGATGACCTATGGGTTGAGCCGTGATGACGCGGGACGGTTCATGTCGACCTACGTGCAGCAGGGCGTTTTCCCCGAAGATCCGTTCCATATGCTGGACCGTGACGGCGTCGGAGAGCTGCTTCAGCTTGGTGCCGCGCGGGGGCGGGAAGCACAACCTGGGATTACCTTGTCGATCTGCGGAGAGCACGGCGGCAACCCCGAATCGATTGCTTTTTGCCGTGCAGCGGGTTTCGACTACGTTTCTTGCTCACCTTTCCGTGTTCCGGTGGCCAGATTGGCGGCGGCTCAACTCGCCATCGCGGACAAGATCGGGTAGTTTTGCGCGGCTGATCGCCTAGATGTTGTGTTCCTGTGCGGGTTCCCGCGCAGGCGGTTTCGGCAGGGTTTACGCTTGGTGCCAGTTTGGGTAGGGGGCGCTGTCCGAAACTAGTTGCGAGGCGCTCAATGCGTTCTTTTCAGAAATTCTCGTCCTGCGCCCTGCTGGCGCTGTCTTTGCTTGCTCCTGCCGTGGCGTCCGCCAGCCCGCAACAGGCCAAAGCACTGGCTGACATCGAAGCCAAAGGGCTGCGCTCTGTCGGGTCGGAACGTCTGGAAAGCATGATCGCATCGAACAACGCAAGCGAGGTGGAATTCACCCGCGCATGGCTGGCCGAACAGCCGAAAGCATCGGGCGGCGAACAATGGCGCTGTCTGGCAGAGGCGCTGTACTTTGAAGCGCGCGGCGAGACGGTGAAGGGCCAGTTCGCTGTGGCCGAAGTGATCATGAACCGTGTGAAATCCGCGCAGTTTCCCGGGTCTTTGTGCAGCGTGATCAATCAGGGAACGGGTCGTAAATATCAGTGCCAGTTCACCTACACCTGCGATGGCAATGCCGAAGTGATATCAGAGCCGCGCGCCTATGTGCAGGTCGGCAAGGTCGCGCGGGCGGTGCTGGACGGCAAGGCACCATCGCTGACAGGGGGGGCGACGTATTATCATACCACCGCCGTGAGCCCCCGTTGGTCGCGCGTCTTTACCCGCACCACCAAGATCGGCGTGCACATGTTCTATCGTGACGGCGTTCAGACCGCGTCGAACTAAGCGGCGTTTCTGTCGTCTTTGACGGCTGGCCAGCCGTGTCTGGCTTTGGTACATCCGCGCAAACGGTCTAGGATCGTTTGCGAGTGAGACAAGCAAAGGCCCAAACCCATGACAAGTGACACGCGGCTTGCCTTTGCGCACCCGTCCGAACGCGCTGCTGCGACGGCGGGGCCTGAACCTCTGGACCGGATTT
Source organism: Sulfitobacter sp. UBA1132 (assembly GCF_002311545.1). Classification (NCBI taxonomy): domain Bacteria; kingdom Pseudomonadati; phylum Pseudomonadota; class Alphaproteobacteria; order Rhodobacterales; family Roseobacteraceae; genus Sulfitobacter; species Sulfitobacter sp. UBA1132. Next base: position 243,723 of record NZ_DCAN01000019.1, read on the forward strand.
CCCTACGCGATCATATCGTTGAGGTCGAGATCGGTGCCTTTCAGGCCGAACGTGGCGTAACGCAGCGCATCTGTTTCAATGTCGTCGTCGAGGTGCAGCCGCTGACCGGCCCCGTGGACGACGATGTGGACCGTATCCTGTCCTACGACCGCGTGACCGAAGCGATCGCCTACGAGCTGTCGGACGAACGGCTGAACCTGCTCGAGACGCTGGCCGAACGGGTCGCGGATCGTATCCTGCTGGAACGGCAAGCGATGCGGGTGTTTGTGCGCATCGAAAAGCTGGACCGTGGCCCCGGTGCTTTGGGCGTCGAGATCGTGCGCGCCCGCGATGATACCCCCGACAGTCAGGCCGAGGCGCGCGAGGTGCCACACCCCGAGCTGGTCTATCTGAGCAATGATGCCATCGCCTCGCCGCATCTGGCGGGGTGGCTGGACCAGTTGCACCAGATGGGGCGGCCCCTGATCCTATGTGTCGGCGCTTCGGACACCGCCGCGCCGCAGGTCGGGCATAAAATGGCGCAGCGCCGCATTGATCTGCTGGCGATTGAACAGAACGCCTGGGTGCTGGCCGCAAAGGATGATCGCTGTGTTGTGGTGGCGACGCGGACAGAGCTGGATTGGGCAATGAAGAACGGTCAGACGAGCGTTTGGGCCCCGTCGAAAATCGTGCTTGATAGCGTTGATACCCCGTCGGCGCAACCGCGCGATGCAGTGGCCTTGGCCGCGTGGTTCGCCGCCAGCTTCGACGCGACAGAGATGTTGGTGATCGGGGCGGACCTGCCGGCTGACGCCTCTGTTCCGCTGCGCGCCGTAGCGGTAGACCAAGGCAGTCTGTGAGACATGACCGATTATTTCCGACCTCTCGTCCAGATCGGCCCCGCGCGGCCTGATACTGCGCTGCCTCTCGCGGGGGGGTGGGGCTGGTTCACCCATGCCGAGGTCTTGTCGCGCAGCACGCCGCCCCGTGTTGTGCCCGCGGCCGATATCCCGGCAAGCGTGATGGCACGGCTGACCGCGCCCAGACCCGCGATGGCAGGGCTGACGCTGGATCGCCCGCGCATCATGGGCATTCTGAACACGACGCCCGATAGTTTCTCGGACGGGGGGCAGCATAATGCCGTGCCCGATGCGCTGCGCGTCGCACAAAAGATGGTGGCCGCCGGCGCGGATATTCTGGACATTGGCGGCGAGTCCACGCGCCCCGGCGCGGATTTTGTGCACGTCTCCGAAGAGATCACGCGCACCGCTCCCGTCATCGCCGCACTGCGGGGGGCTGGGCTGCACACGCCGATCTCTATCGATACCCGCAAGGCCGCCGTGGCCGAGGCGGCGGTCAGCGCTGGTGCCAATCTGGTAAACGACGTCTCGGGCTTCACCTTTGATCCCGCCCTCGGGCCCCTGTGTCAAAAACTGGCGCTGCCGGTTTGCGTTATGCATGCCCAAGGCGATCCCGCGACCATGCATCTGGACCCACAGTATGATAACGTGCTGCTTGATGTTTTTGACGCGCTGGAGCGGCAGATCAGCATCCTAGAGGCATCAGGCATCCCGCGGGGGGCCATTCTGGCGGACCCGGGCATCGGATTCGGCAAGACGCAGGATCACAATCTGGCTCTGCTGGCGCGGCTGAGCCTGTTTCACGCTTTGGGGACGCCTATCCTGCTGGGCGTGTCGCGCAAACGGTTTATCGGAACGATCGGCACCGCGCCGCAAGCACGGGACCGCGCGCCGGGGTCGATCGCCGTGGCGCTTGCAGGATTGGGGCAGGGTGTGCAAATGATCCGTGTGCATGACGTGGACGACACCCGCCAAGCGGTCGCTCTGTGGCATGCCGCATATTTTGGGAGCATTTTATGACAAAATTATTTGGAACAGACGGTATTCGCGGAAAGGCCAATGTGCATCCGATGACAGCCGAGGTCGCCCTGAAAATCGGGGCCGCTGTGGGGCGCTATTTTAGCGCGGGTCGTGACGGTGTGCACCGTGTGGTGATTGGTAAGGACACGCGGTTGTCGGGCTATATGTTCGAAAACGCGCTGACGGCGGGGCTGACGTCCTCGGGGATGAATGTGCTGCTGCTGGGGCCGGTGCCCACGCCTGCGGTCGGGCTGCTTACGCGGTCGATGCGGGCTGATCTGGGGGTCATGATCTCGGCCAGCCACAATCCGGCGACGGACAATGGCATCAAGTTCTTCGGCCCCGACGGGTTCAAGTTGAGCGACGCTGTGGAGGCCGAGATCGAGGCGTTGATCGAAGGCGGTGTGGAGTTGACCCCCGCCGATAAGATTGGCCGTGCCAAGCGGATCGATGACGGGCGGTTCCGCTATGTCGAGCGGGTGAAGTCGTCGTTCCCGCGCCAAATGCGTCTGGACGGGCTGAAGGTCGTGATCGACTGCGCCAATGGGGCCGCACACCGCGTCGCTCCCGAAACCCTATGGGAACTGGGGGCCGAGGTGATCGAGATTGGCGTGTCGCCGAACGGCTTTAATATCAACGAGAATTGCGGCTCGACCCACCCCGAACGCGCCGCAGCGGCGGTGGTAGAGCACGGTGCCCATGTGGGCATTTGTCTGGATGGCGACGCGGACCGCGTGATCCTGATTGACGAAACCGGCAAGGTCGGTGACGGGGATCAATTCATGGCCCTTATGGCGTCCCGTTGGGCGGCAGAAGACCGGCTGGCCAATGGCGCCTTGGTTGCCACCGTGATGAGCAACCTTGGCCTTGAACACTTCTTGCAGGGCAAGGGGCTACGGCTTGAGCGGACGTCCGTCGGCGACCGCTATGTGGTCGAGCGGATGCGCGAAGGCGGCTTCAATCTGGGCGGCGAGCAATCGGGCCATATCGTCATGACCGACCACGCCACCACGGGTGACGGTCTGATGGCGGGGCTGCAGTTTCTGGCAGAGATGATCCGGTCGGAGAAGACCTCCTCCGAGCTGCTGAATAACTTTGAACCCGTGCCGCAACTGCTTAAGAACGTGAGGTTTTCTACCGGTCAGGTGCCGTTGGAAGACGCGCAGGTGCAAGGGGCTATCGCACAGGCCGAGGCCGATCTGGCCGGTCAGGGGCGTTTGCTGATCCGCAAATCCGGCACCGAGCCGCTGGTGCGTGTGATGGCAGAACATGAAGACGCGCAGCTGATGGAACGCGCGGTCGATTCCGTCGTGGATGCGGTCACAGCGGCTGTCGCACCTTAAGCTGATCGCAGGGCTGCTGGCGGGGATGTCCTGCGCGGCGGCCCTGCCTTGCCCTCGCGGGACGCGCCGCCTGCGGTGGCTGTGGGATGCCTTCGGCGAGGATTTAGAGCCATTTGGAAGCTAGGCGGGCGTGCGGGTGAACAGCCGGCGGAACGCGCCATATTGGCTGAGTGCGACACCCGAGAGGATCAGCACCATCGCGTAGAGCAGGGATGGCGGCAGCGGTTCGTTCAACAAGAGCGCGCCGAGGCAGACGGACCAGAGGGGGACTTGGTAGTTCACCAGTGACATAAACACCGGGCCGGCGCTGCGGATCACCAGCACGCGCAGGAAATTTGCAGCGGCGGTGGGGATCAGGCCCAGAAACGCCAGCGCCGCGAAGATGGACGGCGAGGGGCGGGGCGGTAGACCTTCGATGATGATCGCCATGGGAAAAGTGATGCAGGTGGCAAAGATCAGCAGGATGGTCGCAAGGCCGATCGCGTCCACCGCGGGCAGGCGGCGCATGATGATCGAGCTGGTGGCGTAGCCCCCCGCCGCACCCAGGCAGGCCAGACGGCCTTGGGTTTCAAGCGCGGTGCCGCTGCTTTCAAAGGCTTGCGTGCCGATCAGGATGACAACGCCGACAAAGCCCAGGGCAAAACCGATCACCTTGCGCGGGCTCATCGCTTCGCCCGGAACGAAGAAATGCGCAAGCGGCAGGATGATCAGCGCCGTCGCAGCCATGGTCACCCCCGCAAAGCCCGAGGTGACATATTGCTGACCCCATGCGAGCAGGCTGAACGGCACGGCAGAGCTAGCGGCACCGATAAAGATAATGGCCGCGATATCGCCGCGGGTGGGGGATTGGGTAAAGAGCCGAAAGCCGCGCAGACCCCAGATAACGATCATCACGGTGGCCGCGAACCCGACACGTGTGGCCGCGATCCAGAAGGGTGGCATTTCAGTCAGGGCGATTTCGGTCACCAGAAACGTGCCTCCCCAGATGAAGGCAAGCAGCAGGATCATCAGCCAGCTGGATTTGGTGATCTGGGGCGCGTCCGGCATGACATATCCTGTGGGAAAACTCGGCCCGCCAGATGTGACAGCCGGTCGCGCAAAAGAAAAGGCCCGGTGCAGAACCGGGCCTTTCCACATCGCGGCAATGGCGATCAGTTCTTGGATTTGTCGACCATCTTGCCGGCAGAGATCCAGGGCATCATTTCGCGCAGCTTGCCGCCGACGACTTCGATCTGATGCTCGTCATTGGCGCGACGCGAGGATTTCAGCGTGGGCTGACCGACGGAGTTTTCCAGCATGAAGTCACGCACGAATTTGCCCGACTGGATGTCGCTGAGAACGGCTTTCATGCGCGCTTTGGTCTCGTCGTAGGGCAGGATGCGCGGGCCGGAGACGTATTGGCCGTATTCCGCTGTGTTCGAGATCGAGTAGTCCATGTTGGCGATGCCGCCTTCATAGATCAGGTCAACGATCAGCTTGGTTTCGTGCAGACATTCGAAATAGGCCATTTCGGGCTCGTAGCCGGCTTCGACCAGTGTTTCAAAGCCGCAGCGGATCAGTTCAACGATACCGCCGCACAGAACAGCCTGTTCGCCGAACAGATCGGTTTCACATTCTTCGCGGAAGTTGGTTTCGATGATGCCGGACCGGCCGCCACCGATGGCGGAGCAGTAGGACAGGCCGATTTCCAGCGCTTTGCCGGTGGCGTCGGTGTCTACCGCAACCAGGCAAGGCACGCCGCCGCCTTTGGTGTATTCGCCGCGCACAGTGTGGCCCGGGCCTTTGGGGGCCATCATGATCACATCAACGCCGGGTTTGGGTTCGATCAGGCCGAAGTGGACGTTCAACCCGTGGGCGAATGCGATTGCGGCCCCTTCGCGGATGTTGTCGTGCACGTATTTCTTGTAGGTTTCAGCCTGCAGTTCGTCGGGCATGGTGAACATGATCACATCGGCCCAAGCTGCTGCTTCGGCGATTTCCATGACTTTCAGGCCTTCGCCTTCGGCTTTCGCTTTCGAAGCGGAGCCTTCGCGCAGCGCAACGACGAGGTTTTTCGCACCGGAATCACGCAGGTTCAGCGCGTGGGCGTGGCCCTGGGAGCCGTAGCCGAGGATGGCGACTTTCTTGTCCTTGATCAGGTTCACATCGCAGTCACGGTCGTAATAAACGCGCATTGGGGCGTCCTTTCGGGTTCGTTGAAATCTAGGGAGACCATATCGAAGCTGGTGCGAGATGCTATTGCGGAATTGTGAGTTTATTTGGCAAAATGAAGATGGTAATGCGCGGTATACGGTAAAAATGGAAAAATCATGCTTGATGATATGGATCGACGACTTCTGCGCCACTGGCAAGCGGATGCGGGGTTGTCGCCGGCGGAGTTGGCCGACCTTACGGGGCTGACAGCGGGTAAGGTGTCGCGACGGATCACGCGCATGCAGGAAGCCGGTATCGTGCAGGGGGTGGCGGCTGTCGTCGATTGGGCGGCATTGGGCTACACGGTCGAAGTGTCCTTGCGGATCACCTTGGACAAGACGCAGGGCAATGCCTTCGACCGCTTTCTTGAAGAGGCACGCCAGCTGCCTGAGGTGATCGAGCTCCAGACCTTTCTAGGGCGGGTGGATGTGCGCCTATCGGTTATTGCGCGGGATATGGCGCATTATCAGCAGATTTACCGGGAGGGTATTCTGACCTTGCCGCATATTGCCGATATCGAGGCGCTGATGCATGTGGCGCGGATCAAGTCAGAGGAGGCGTTACCGCTATGATCCCGCTGGATGAGGTGGATCACCGGCTGATCCGGTCGCTTGCCCGGGATGCCACACAAAGCGCCGGTGCCCTGGGGCGTCATATGGGGCTGTCGCAGCCTGCCACTTGGCGGCGGATCAAACGGCTGGAGGAGGCAGGCATCCTGCGCGGCAAGAGGGTGCGTTTGAACCGCGAGGCATTGGGGTTTGGCGTCACCGTCTTTCTCGGCGTCAAGCTTGCGACCAAAGGGCGGGTTAGCCTGGAGGATTTCGAACGCGCCGTCAGTGCCATCCCCGAGGTCCAAACGGTGGAGCATGTTCTGGGGCTATATGACTACCGTTTACGGGTTGTTGCGCGGGATCTGGCGGATTTCGAACGGGTACTGCGGCGGCGGATCATGACCCTGCCGGGGGCGGGGGCGGTCGAGGCAAATGTGCTTCTAAGCGAGGAACGACTGACCGGACCTTTGGGCCTGTGACTTTACCACGCAAGCGGCTATGTTCGCGCGAAACCATCAGGAGGATATCATGCCCGCTTTGCTAAATTCAGTTGACCCGGAAGGGCTTGAAGAGTTTTCGGTCGTGTTCACCGACCGGTCCTTGAACCATATGAGCGCCGTGTTCCAAGAGGTCATGCGCGACATCAGCGCTTTGCTCAAGGACGTATACAAGGCCGATGCCGTGGCTGTCGTCCCCGGAGGCGGCACCTACGGGATGGAGGCAGTCGCCCGTCAGTTCGCACGGGGGGCCGAGGTGCTGGTCGTGCGCAACGGCTGGTTTTCCTATCGGTGGAGCCAGATCATCGAGAGCGGCGATCTGACCGGCAATGCCACCGTCATGAAGGCGCAGATGCAGGGCAACAGCACGCCCGCGCCCTTTGCCCCAAGCCCGATTGATGACGTTGTCAAAGCCATCGAGGCGCATAAGCCGCAGGTGGTTTTCGCGCCCCATGTGGAAACCAGCGCGGGGGTGATCCTGCCCGATGACTATATCAAGCAGATGGCAGAAGCGGCCCATGCCGTTGGCGCGCTGGTGGTGCTGGATTGCATCGCGTCGGGCTGCGCATGGGTGGATATGAAGGCGCTTGGCGTCGACGTATTGCTCTCTGCGCCGCAAAAAGGCTGGAGCGCTTCGCCCTCTGCCGGGCTGGTCATGATGTCGGACCGCGCTGTTGCACGCATGGGAGAGACAACTTCGGACAGTTTTGCCATCGATCTGGCCAAGTGGCATAGCATTATGAAAGCCTATGAAAATGGTGGCCACGCCTATCATGCGACCATGCCGACCGATGCGCTACGGCAATTCCGCGATACCATGCTTGAGACGAAATCCTACGGCTTTGACCGTCTGAAAGAGGCGCAGTGGCGTCTGGGGGATTCCGTGCGCAAGATGCTGGCGGAGAGGGGCGTTACCTCTGTCGCGGCGGAAGGTTTTGGCGCGCCGGGGGTGGTGGTGAGCTATACTGCGGATCCCTCCGTGCAAAACGGCAAGGCCTTTGCTGCCGAAGGGATGCAGATCGCCGCTGGTGTGCCCTTGATGTGTGACGAGCCGGAGGATTTCCAGACCTTCCGTCTGGGGCTCTTCGGATTGGACAAACTTTACGACGTCGATGCCACGCTCGCGCGGTTGGCAGCCGTGGTCGATAAGGTACTGTAAATAAAGGCGCGCGGCAGGTCAGCCCTGCCGCATGCCCAACCCCATCTCCATCAGCATGCGCCGTACGGGGGGCAGGGCATATAGCGCGCTGAGCCCCTTGGCACGGGCATCGCGGGCCAGCGGCGTTGTCGCCTGACTGGCGCGGTTCAAGAGGTCGATGCCGCGCAAGCGCAGCTGAATGTCGCCAAACCGCGCCTTGTGGTAGGCGTCCAGCATGTGCTGACTGCCCAGATCAGCGCCGTGCTTTTGCGCCAGTTCCAGCAGCGTTGCGATGTCTTGCAGCGACATGTTCAACCCCTGCGCGCCGATGGGGGGCATCACATGGGCGGCTTCTGCAATCAGGGCGACGCGTTCAGCCGCGAGGCGCGCGGCATGCTGGCTGATGATCGGCCAGATCGCCCGTTCGGAGGCCAGCGTCAACGGGCCGAGCACATGGGCGCTGCGGTCGGTCGCGGCTTGGGAAAACGCATCTGCGTCAAGCGCCATCCGCGCAAGGCAGGACGCGCCGTCATCCATCCACACCACGGCAGAGCAAGGCAGACCGTCGCGATCGGGCAGGGGTACAAGGGTGAAGGGGCCCCCGCTGCGGTGCACCTCGGTCGACACGTTTTCATGGGGGATCCGGTGTGTCACGGCAAAGGCAAGCGCCTTTTGGCCATAGCTTTGGCGGGTCACCTCAATCCCGGCGGCGTCGCGCATGGGGCTGTCGCGCCCGTCTGCGGCAATCACGAGCTTTGTCGAAATTTTCGTGCCATCGCTGAGGCTTACGCGTGCGCCGGTGGTGCGGGTGAACAAGCTTGTGGTTGCGGTGCCGGGGCGGAAATCGACGTTCGGCAAAGCCTCTAGCCGCTCCAGAAGCGCGCGCCTTAGCAGCCAGTTCGGGAAGTTCCAGCCGAAAGGTTGGTCCGAGATATCGGCAGCATCAAAGGCGCGGCTGGTCAGCGGGGCCACGCCGTCACCGCCCGCATCCACAATACGCATCACCTGCAAAGGTGCGGCGTGGTCTTCCAGATGGGCCCAGATGCCCGCTGCCTCAAGCACGCGGCGCGCCGGTTGCAGCATCGCGGTAGAGCGCATGTCGGCCCCTTTCGCCGCACCATCGGTGACGGGGGGCGTGGGGTCGACGCAGACCACGTTGAAACCCGCAGTGCCGAAAGCCGCTGCTGCCGTCAAACCGGCAATGCCGCCGCCCGAAATCAAGATATCACATGCCATGGTCATGCCCGTCAGTTAGCCCGTGATCTGTGCAAGAAAAGCCGAAAGATCATCGGTGTGGAAATGGATATGCGGCGCGGGGGCGGGGTGCTCGGCCACATGGACGGTGCCCATCCCCATGTCATGCGGGGCGATCAGGTTGCGGGGGTCGTCCTCGAACATCACGGCGGTGGTGGGGGTCAATGCGTCGGCGGCAAATATCAGGTCGTAGGCAGCGCGTTCGGGTTTGGGTAAAAATGACGCGTGTTCAACGCCGTAGATGGCATCGAACAGGCCCGAAAGCCCCCGTGCGGCAATGACTTTTTCGGCGTAGGGGGCAGTGCCGTTGGTATAGATGATCCGGCGCCCCGGCAGGGCGGCGATCCGCGCGGCAAGCAGAGGATCCGGGATCAGCGCGTCAAAGGAGATCTCGTGCACCTCGTGCAGATAGGGGCCGGGATCAAGGTCGTGTTCGCGCATCAGCCCGGCCAGCGTGGTGCCATAGGTGTGCCAATAATGTCTGCGCAGATAATCCGCGCGCTGCTCATCGACGTTCAAGGCGGTCATCACCCAATGCGTCATCCGCTGTTCAATCTGGTCAAACAGGCGGGCGGATGGCGGGTATAATGTGTTATCAAGGTCAAAGACCCACGTATTCACATGAGAGAAAGAGGCGTGTGGCATGGGGACTTGCTACGCTGACCAGATGATCTGCGCAAGATCACGGGGTTGCGCAATTGGACGCGGGGGCTAAGGTGCCGGAGCCTTTTGAAAGAGAACCAATGACGACGCCACGCTCCGGACCCACAGACGCCTATTCCATGATCCTGGACGCGATTGACGTGGGCACCTATCGCCCCGGTGATCGGTTGGTGGAAAGCGAATTGGCCGAACGCTTCGGTGTCTCGAGAACGCCGGTTCGTGAAGCATTACAACGGCTTGAGACGCAATCCTTGCTCGCGCGGGACGGGCGGAGCCTGATCGTTGCATCGTTGGACCACAATCAGGTGGCCGAACTTTACGTCGTACGCGGCGAGTTGGAGGGGTTGGCCGCGCGGCTTGCCGCCCGTCACGCCACCGCTGAAGAAGTCCGTGTATTGCGCGAAATGGTCGAGGAAGACGACGCTTTTCGCGACAATCCAGCGGCGCTGGCGCGTGCGAACCGCCGATTTCACAAACAAATTCATCTCGCGTCCCACAACCGGTATCTGGTGCAGCAACTTGATCTGGTGCACCGGTCCATGGCGCTGATGGCGACATCGTCACTGGCGGTGGATGGGCGCGGTGCGATCGCGCAGGATGAACATGACCGCATTGTTCAGATGATCGAACAGCGTGACGAAGATGGTGCGGATGAAGCATTGCGCACGCATATTTCTGTCGCCTTCATGACGCGGCTCAAGCAAGAAGCGGCACAGCGCAAAGACGAAGGCTAGGGTGGACGAAGTGGTGGCACCTTAGAACCGATGGGGCTGGATCTATGTGGTACGCCATGTTCGGTCTTGTCCCAATAGAACGGGGTGACCACGAATTCGTATAGCGCCTTATAGGCCGCGAAAGAGCCGAGTATAAAGTAAAATGGCAGGGTGATTGCCCAGGGTATAAGGTGGCGATGCTGCGGACCCGAAACCGCCGTCATCGCGACAGATATATTGAGGATTTCCGCAAAGAGAAAATATCCGAAAAGCCCGTAGAACACATCAGCGCCCAGTGTTGTCTGGACAGGATGCGCCGCGCCGAACAGCGGTAGGCAAAAGGACCAGAGCATGGGGGCAAAGATAAACTGGCAGAACGTCGCGAGGAACAATACCTGCACGCCCATAAACCGAATAAGCCCGACATCACGGATCAGTTGGAAGGGGGCACGGCTGTGCACGACCCATGTGATCAAGAAGCCTTTCAGCCATCGTGACCTTTGTTTGATCCACGGCCACGCACGAAAATTGGCCTCTTCGTAAGTGACAGTCGGCAGCAGGTCGGTTTTATAGCCATGCCGTGCGAGGCGGACGCCAAGATCTGCATCTTCGGTGACGTTATGGGCGTCCCAGCCCCGCAGTTTCTCCAAAGCGGCGCGGCGGAAAAATAATGTGGTGCCCCCAAGGGGAATGATCAGCCCCAGATGCGCGACACCGGGTAGGATCACGCGCCACCAAGTCGCATATTCTAGGGTGAAACAGCGCGAGATCCAGTTGGTGCGCGCATTGTAAAAATCCAGAACGCCCTGTACACAAGCGACGTTTTTATGCGCAGTATCAAAGTGTTGTACAACGCGGTTGATCTGCTCGGCCTCCGGCGCGTCCTCGGCATCCCACACGCCGATAATACTGCCACTACAAAATTCCAGCGCGTAGTTCAGGGCACGGGGTTTGGTGCGCAGTTTGCCTGCTTGGGGCACTTCGATCACGTCGAACCAGAAGGGCAGTTCGGTTCGCGCGATGGTGTCGCGGGTCATTTGATCGCCTTCCTCCAGCACCAGCACGACCTGCAGCAGCGCCTTGGGATAGCTGAGCTGCGACAGGCGTGCGATCAAGGCGCTGGCAATCTCCTCCTCATGAAGAAGCGGGACAAGAACCGATACCTTTGGCCATCGTGTCGGGGCCGATGGCGCGGCGGGGTCTGAGGGCAGTGGTGTGTTCCCCCACAGGCAGCGCGCCAGAAAAGCCGACAGACGCAGCGTCATGATCATCGTACTGCAGAACAATGCCCATAGAACAAACGCCGTAAACGTCACCGCGGGGAGTAACGCGAACAGCATGCTCGCGACAAAAATGACACCGGCGGCCCAAATACGCCGACGTGGACCGGCAACCCGCCATGTTCGGCAGCTTTCATGATGGGGAACACGCTCTGCCGCGCGTTTGGCAAGGTCGGTCCCGTAAAGCGCGGTGATCTGACGGTTGATCTGCGCGGGTTCTGCCAGCACCGGTACGATGTCCAGTTCGCTGTTGCCGAAGGCCTCATGCGCAAGGGTATGAAGGGCATCCGGCCGGCTGGTCGCGACAAACAGCGTTTGTCCCATCCGCCGCCACGGCACAATCTTATGGTGCAAGCTGGCTTCGGCAGACAGATGGCGCGCAAGCACCGGTTTGGGCGGGTCTGCGTCAAGGTCGACCTGCTGGATCTGATGTTGCAGTGCCAGTGCTTTGGTCACTTCACTGCGCGAGACAAGCCCTTGAGCCACAAGGATTTCCCCAAGCGGTGCATCCAGATCGCGCTGCGCTTCAAGTGCGTGAACCAGATCGGCCTGATCGATCAACCCTGCGTCGACCAATATGCGCCCCAAGGGACGATAGCGCCCGCGCGCACGCGCGGGACTGGGTGCTTTCAGCTCTAATCCAAGGTTGCTCAACGGGCGAATCCCTTCCTGTCGGAATAGGACCACCTTGGGAGAGATGCCTTAATGGGGCGTTAATTGCGGATGAAGAGAACGCCCGCAACTGTCAGGTTTAGCTGGCCCGCTCTGCCATCGCCGCGGCAAAGCGTTCAAACAGATAGAAACTGTCTTGCGGGCCGGGGCTCGCTTCGGGGTGGTGCTGAACGGACCAGACGGGCCGCCCCTCCATCCGGATGCCGCAGTTGGAGCCGTCAAACAACGACTGATGGGTTTCAACCACTCCGCTTGGCAGGCTTTGCGCATCGACGGCAAACCCATGGTTCATCGAGGTGATTTCGACCTTGCCGGTATCAATGTCCTTAACGGGGTGGTTCGCGCCGTGGTGACCGTGACCCATTTTGACCGTCTGCCCGCCAAGAGCCAGCGCAAGCATCTGGTGGCCAAGGCAAATGCCGAAAACCGGAAGCTCTGTCTTTTCGATGACATCCTTGATCATCGGCACAGCATACACGCCGGTCGCCGCCGGATCGCCGGGGCCGTTCGACAAGAAAACCCCGTCAGGATTATGCGCCATCACATCTTCATACGTGGCAGAGGCGGGCAGCACCGTGACGTCGCAGCCGGCCGAGGCAAGGCAGCGCAGGATGTTGCGCTTGGCACCGTAGTCGATCGCGACCACTTTATGAGGTGCATTTTCCTGCGCAGTATAGCCGTCGGGCCAAGCCCACCGCATTTCATTCCAGCGGTAGGATTGTTTGCAGCTGACATCTTTCGCCAGATCCATGCCTTCCAGGCCCGCGAAACCGCGTGCCGCAGTGACCAGCGCTTCGACGTCGAAAACGCCGTCAGGATTATGCGCCAATGCCGCGTGTGGGGCCCCTTGCTGCCGGATGGCGCGGGTCAGGCGGCGGGTATCAATACCACCAATCGCGATGCGCCCGCGCGAAGCCAGCCATTCGGACAACGGCTGGACCGAACGCCAGTTGCTCGGGTCGGTGGGCATCCATTTGACAACCATCCCCGCTGCGACCGGATCGCCGGTTTCGTCATCTTCGGGGTTCGTGCCGGTGTTACCGATGTGGGGGAAGGTAAAGGTCACGATCTGCCCCGCGTAGGACGGGTCGGTCATGATTTCCTGATAGCCCGTCATCGCTGTATTAAAGCAAAGCTCGGCCACGGTCTCTCCCGTTGCGCCAAAGCCCATGCCGTAGAAAATCGATCCGTCCGCTAGCGCCAGGCAGGCAGTCGGACGAGGTGATGTGGTCGCGGTCATGTCGGGGGCCTCCAGCGGCAGGTATATGGAGCTAAACGGTGGCAACCTAAAGCCGCAGTTCGTCGGGGTCAATAGCAGGTTGAAAATGAAATATCGTTAATTTCCAGTGGGTTGCGCGAGGCTTGTGGCATTGCCTGCGCCGCGCAATATCTCTATGTTGCACGGCTTAATACCCCCTAGGGTCAAAAGGACGATGGTAATGGTACTGCGCACTCGCATCTCGGATGCACTGAAACAGGCAATGAAAGACAAGGCGGCGGACCGGCTGTCGACCCTGCGGCTGATCAATGCGGCGATCAAGGATAAAGACATCGCGGCGCGTGCTGATGAGGGCGACACGGGTGTTGGCGATGCCGAAGTGCTCGCGATTTTAGGTAAAATGGCGAAACAACGTATGGAATCCGTACGCGCCTATGAAGAGGGCGGGCGGCTTGATCTTGCGGATCGCGAGCGTGAAGAGATTGCCGTGATCGAAGAGTTTCTGCCCCGTCAGCTGACCGAAGAAGAAACCGCCAAGGCCGTCGATGCCGCCATTGCCGAAGTGGGTGCGACATCGATCCGTGACATGGGTAAGGTGATCGGCCTGCTTAAAGGTAAGTACACGGGGCAAATGGATTTTGGCGCGGTCGGCCCCAAGGTGAAAGAGCGGCTGAGCTAAGGCTCAGCGCATCAGCGAACGGTTCAGCTCGTCATAGAGGGCGATCCGTTCTTCTTCGCTCAGGAAGGTCCCGATTTCGACCTCGCGGCCCATGCCGCGCAGGGTCACGTAATGGGGTACGGGGCCGTCTTTTTCATATTTCGTCACGACGGCCCAATGCCGGTTGCACTGCCATTCTTTGACCTCTCCGCGCGCGGTGCGATGGGATAAATGTGCTGTATTGTGGTCGAGCGTAAACACTTCTTCAATCTGTCTGGCCTTATGGTTGCGCTGTAGCGCCCAATACATCGCCGCGACGGCGGCCAGCATGAAAGGAAGAAGCCCCCACAGCAGAACAGTCCCCAACAGTGGCAGAACGGGGATCAGAATTAGGACAAACGTGACAAGGATAAAACTGGCGAATCCCTTTGCCGGCAGGGATTGGTGCGGCCGCAGGCAAAGAACCTGCGTCGAGGCGTCGGGTCGTGTTTTCCATTCATAGGGCATGGGAGGTGTCCATCTGTCGTGCCAAGCCTGAACGTAGCAGCAGAACGGGCCTGATCAATGCGGCAGAATGCATCCGGCCCCAAGTGTCGGGGCCGATGTTTTTTCTAGGGGGTCGTGCGCGGTTCAATCAGATCCCAGCGATGGCCGAAAACGTCGCGGAACACGGCGACAGTGCCATAGGGTTCATGGCGAGGGGCTTCTTCGAATGTCACGCCCCCAGCCAAAAGTCGGGCATGGTCGCGGGCAAAATCCTCGGTCTCTAGAAACAACCAGACACGCCCCGCACCTTGGTTCCCAATCGCGGCACGTTGAACATCGTCGCCCGGTTCGGCGAGGATAAAGCCGGTGCCGCCACCCGAAGGGGTGACGCGCACCCAGCGTTTATGCCCCTGGTCCTCGTCCTGTGTCAGGTCGAACCCCATCGTACCACAGTAAAAGGATATTCCTTCGTCGTAGCTGGGAACGATCAGGGTCAGGGCAGAAAGGCGCATGGGATCACTCCAACTCGACCAGCAGATCCTTGGCGTCGATCTGGCCCCCGGGCGTGACATGCACCGCTTTGACGACAGCATCGCGGTCCGAGTGGATACCGGTTTCCATTTTCATCGCCTCGATGGTCAGAAGCAGGTCGCCGGATTTGACCTTTTGACCCACCGTCGCCCCGACCGAGGCCACAACACCCGGCATCGGCGCTCCGATGTGATTGACGTTACCAATCTCGGCCTTGGGACGCTGTGCAGTCGTCGCTTTGACCATCCGGTTGGGCACGCGCACGACGCGCGGCTGGCCATTCAGTTCAAAAAAGACCTTAACGTCGCCGTCTTCATTGGTCTCGCTCAAGGCTTGCAGACGAATTTCCAGCGTCTTGCCCGGGTCGATTTCCGCGGTGATCTCTTCGCCCGGTTCCATCCCGTAGAAGAAGGTGCGGGTCGGCAATACACGGACAGGGCCATAGGTCCGGTGACGACCCATGTAATCCAGGAAAACCTTGGGGTACATCAGGTACCCTGACAGGTCATCGTCTTCAACCTGAGCCCCTTCCAGAAGGTCGCGCAATTCCTTGCGTGTCGCTTCAAGATCGGCAGGGGGCAAATGGGCACCGGGGCGTTCCGTGTTCGGTTTTTCGCCTTTCAGGATTTTGTCGACAATCGCGTCAGGGAACCCGCCCGGAGGCTGGCCCAGATTGCCGCGCATCATGTCGATCACGCTGTCAGGAAAGGACATTTCCGCCTTCGGGTCTTCGACCTGCGCGCGGGTTAACCCTTGGGATACCATCATCAGAGCCATGTCGCCGACCACTTTGGACGACGGCGTCACCTTGACGATATCACCAAACATCTGGTTCACCTCGGCATAGGTTTTGGCGACCTCGGGCCAACGATCATCCAGCCCCATCGACGCGGCCTGCGCCTTGAGGTTGGTGAACTGCCCGCCGGGCATCTCGTGCAGATAGACTTCGGAGGAAGGGGCCTGCATGCCGGTCTCGAACGCGGCATATTCGCCACGCACGTCTTCCCAGTAGTTAGAGATTTCGCGTACCGCGTCCATCGACAGGCCCGTGTCGCGATCCGTGTGTTTCAGCGCTTCGACCACGGACCCGAGCGTCGCCTGAGACGTGTTGCCCGATAGCGCGTCCATGGCGCAATCTACCGCGTCCACGCCCGCCTCGGAGGCTGCCATGATCGTCGCGGTCGCCGTGCCTGCGGTATCATGCGTGTGGAAATGGATCGGCAGGCCGACTTCGGATTTCAGCGCTTTGATCAATACTTTGGCCGCATTCGGCTTGAGCACGCCGGCCATGTCTTTCAGACCCAGAACATGGGCACCGGCCGCTTTCAGTTCCTTGCCCATAGCAACATAGTATTTCAGGTCGTATTTGGATCGGTCCGGATCAAAAATGTCGCCGGTATAGCAAACGGTACCTTCGCAAATCTTACCGTTTTCAATCACCGCATCCATGGCGACACGCATGTTTTCAACCCAGTTCAGGCTGTCAAACACGCGGAAAACATCGACACCCTCGGTCGCGGCCACGCGGACGAATTCCTGCACCACATTGTCCGAATAATTGGTATAGCCCACGCCATTCGACCCGCGCAGCAGCATTTGCGTCATCACGTTTGGCAGGGCAGCGCGTAGGTCGCGCAGGCGTTGCCACGGACATTCTTGCAAGAACCGGTAGGCCACATCAAAGGTCGCACCGCCCCAGCACTCCATCGAGAAAAGCTGTGGAAGATTAGCGGCATAGGCGGGTGCAACCTTGATCATGTCATGGCTGCGCATCCGCGTCGCAAGCAATGACTGGTGACCGTCGCGCATGGTGGTGTCGGTGATCAACAGCTGCCGCTGCTGCCCCATCCAATCGGCAACAGCCTGCGGCCCTTTTTGTTCAAGCAAGTTACGGGTGCCCATCATCGGCTCGGCTCGGGCGGCGGGCGGCTGCGGCGCGCGGACGGCCGCCGCAGGGCGTTCGAACCCCTTGGTTTCAGGGTGCCCGTTCACCGTAATATCAGCGATATATGTTAATACTTTGGTCGCCCGATCGCGGCGCTTTTCAAAGGTAAAAAGCTCGGGTGTCTGGTCGATAAATTTGGTGTGGTAGCTATTATCGAGGAAGGTCGGGTGTTTCAGCAGATTTTCGACAAAGGCGATGTTTGTCGACACGCCCCGGATGCGGAACTCGCGCAGGGCGCGGTCCATGCGGGCGATCGCTTGCTCGGGCGTTTGAGCTTTCGCCGTCACCTTGACCAAAAGACTGTCATAATAGCGCGTGATCACCCCACCTGAATAGGCGGTACCGCCGTCCAAGCGGATGCCCATGCCGGTGGCCTCACGAAAGGCGGTGATGCGGCCATAATCAGGAATGAAGTTGTTTTGGGGGTCTTCGGTGGTAATCCGAGTTTGCAACGCATGGCCGTTCAGCTGCACATCTGCCTGCGAGGCCTTGCCCGTCGCCTCGGCGATGGTCTTGCCTTCGGCAATTAAGATTTGCGCCTGGACGATATCGATGCCGGTGACCTCTTCGGTGACCGTGTGTTCGACCTGAACCCTTGGATTTACCTCGATAAAATAAAACTTGCCGTCGTCCATATCCATCAGGAATTCGACCGTACCGGCACATTCATAGTTAACATGTGCACAGATTTTGCGGCCCAATTCGCAAATCTCGGCGCGTTGTTCTTCGGTAAGATAGGGGGCAGGCGCGCGTTCGACGACCTTTTGGTTGCGACGCTGAACGGAACAATCTCTTTCAAATAGATGGTAGATTTCGCCGTGACTGTCGCCCAAAATCTGCACCTCGACATGGCGCGCCTTCAGGATCATCTTTTCCAGATAGCCTTCGCCATTGCCAAAGGCCGCTTCTGCCTCGCGCCGGCCTTCCATCACTTTTTCTTTAAGTTCTTCTTCATTCGCGATGGGGCGCATGCCACGACCCCCGCCACCCCAGGACGCCTTGAGCATCAGCGGGTAGCCAACCTCTGCCGCCTGCTTGCGGACGACCTCCATATCATCGCCTAGAACGTCTGTGGCGGGGACGACCGGCACGCCGGCCTCCATCGCCACGCGTCGCGCGCTGGCCTTGTCGCCCAAGGCGCGCATTGTTTCCGCACGCGGCCCGATAAAAGTAATACCGTTCTGCGCGCAAGCATCTACAAAATCGGGGTTTTCTGACAGTAGCCCATAGCCCGGGTGGATCGCATCCGCGCCCGAGGCTTTGGCCACGCGGATGATTTCATCGATGCTCAAATAGGCGGCGACAGGCCCCAAACCGGCCCCGATCCGGTAGGCTTCATCGGCCTTGAAACGGTGTAGGCCCAGCTTATCTTCCTCGGCGAAAACGGCGACCGTCTTTTTTCCCATCTCGTTGGCCGCGCGCATAATTCGAATGGCGATCTCGCCGCGGTTTGCGATTAGAATTTTCTTAAAGTCGGTCATAGCTAGGCCTTCCTGCTGGCGAGAAATCTTAATTTTCAAGCGTCTAGAGCGCGCGCTAACGCTGCGCTGCGGCATTGTTGCGTCTGTTTGACGCGGTGTGCAAGTAGAAGTTTTTTGCGCTCCGCGGGGGATTTTTAACCATTTGGAAAGAGATGGGGTGCTACGCCGAGTCGAGGGCGCGATCGTAACTATGCAATAACATCAGTAATAAGGAGAAACAGATAACAATAATTCCTGCGGCTTTGACGCTAGACGGTTAGCAAACCGCCGCTGCTTTATAGAAAATGCGGCGGGAACATTTTGCGAACGTATCTTTTATTTGGTGCGTGCGCAGGATAGATTGGCCGCATGAGTGATTTTGACGAAATGGCCGCCTTTGAGGGCGCTTCCCTATCATCGCGCGCTATGGCTGCGCGTCCGCAACCCTATCTTGATGGGCTGAATCCGGCCCAGCGTGCCGCGGTGGAGCAGATGGATGGCCCTGTCTTGATGCTCGCGGGGGCAGGCACGGGCAAGACCAAGGCTTTGACGGCGCGGATCGTGCATCTGATGAACACCGGGCGCGCCCGCCCGAACGAGATTCTCGCGGTAACCTTCACCAATAAGGCTGCGCGCGAGATGAAAAACCGTGTGGGGCATATGCTGGGGCAGAGCATTGAAGGGATGCCTTGGCTGGGTACGTTTCATGCGATTTGCGTCAAGCTGTTGCGCCGCCATGCTGAATTGGTCGGGCTAAAGTCGAACTTCACCATTCTGGACACGGATGACCAGCTGCGCCTGCTCAAGCAGTTGATCAAAGCGGAAGGGATTGATGACAAACGTTGGCCCGCGCGTTTGCTGTCAGGCGTTATTGATGGCTGGAAAAACCGCGCATTGACGCCCGAGAAAATTCCTACGGCCGATGCGGGGGCCTATAACCACCGCGGAGCGGAGCTTTATGCGCAGTATCAAGCGCGGCTTAAAGATCTGAACGCCTGCGACTTCGGTGATTTGCTGCTGCATATGGTCACCATTTTCCAGCAGCACGAAGACGTGCTGGGGCAATATCAGCGGTGGTTCAAATATATTCTGGTGGATGAGTATCAGGATACCAACGTGGCACAGTATTTGTGGCTCCGTCTGCTGGCCTCTGGCCACAAGAATATCTGCTGCGTCGGGGATGACGACCAGTCGATCTACGGATGGCGAGGGGCCGAGGTTGGCAACATCCTGCGGTTCGAAAAAGATTTTCCCGGCGCTCATGTGGTGCGGTTGGAACAGAATTACCGGTCAACACCGCACATCCTGGCGGCCGCTTCGGGCGTGATCGCAGGAAACGAGGGGCGTTTGGGAAAGACCTTGTGGACGGAATCCCGTGAGGGTGAAAAGCTGCGTCTCATCGGCCATTGGGATGGCGAGGAAGAGGCGCGTTGGATCGGCGACGAAATCGAAGCGTTGCAGCGCGGCACACGCGAGCTTGATCCTTACACATTGGACGATATGGCGATTCTTGTACGGGCATCGCACCAGATGCGCGCGTTTGAAGATCGATTCCTGACCATTGGCCTACCGTACCGCGTGATCGGTGGCCCGCGTTTCTATGAACGGTTAGAAATTCGCGACGCCATGGCCTATTTCAGGGTGGTTACCTCGCCTGATGACGATCTTGCTTTTGAGAGAATCGTGAACACGCCCAAGCGTGGTTTAGGCGATAAAGCGCAACAAAATATACAGAAAACCGCGCGGGAAAACGGTGTGAACCTCGTGGAGGGGGCGCGGATCCTATTGGCGAATGGCGGGATTGGCGGTCGTGGTGCGGCGCAGTTGCGTCTGCTTATCGACGGGATTCAGCGCTGGTCCGAACTGGCCCGGGGCCCGCGCCTACAGACTGTGGTTGATGACGATAGCGTCATCGACGAAGGCGCGCCGCTGTTTCACGAGGAATATGGCCCGCCCGAAGTCAGCCATGTGGAATTGGCGCAGATTATTTTGGATGAAAGCGGATATACTGGTTTTTGGCAGAACGACAAAACGCCGGAAGCTCCCGGGCGGCTCGAGAACCTGAAGGAGCTGGTTAAAGCGTTGGAGCAGTTCGAGAATCTTCAAGGTTTTCTGGAACACGTCAGCTTGATCATGGATAATGAAAGCGACGATGGCGGCGCCAAAGTGTCGATCATGACGTTGCACGCGGCCAAGGGGCTTGAGTTTCCGGCGGTGTTTCTTCCCGGCTGGGAGGATGGGCTGTTTCCGTCGCAGCGATCGATGGACGAATCCGGCCTGAAGGGGCTGGAGGAAGAGCGGCGGCTTGCCTATGTCGGAATCACCCGGGCAGAGCAGCTTTGCACGATCTCTTTTGCAGCCAACCGCCGCGTGTTTGGTCAGTGGCAAAGCGCCATGCCGTCACGGTTTATCGACGAACTTCCCGAAGCCCATGTGGATGTGCTGACCCCGCCGGGGCTGTATGGTGGCGGGTATGGCGCTGCGATGCCCAAATCGAATCTGCATGAAAAAGCCGCTGAAGCGAATGTATATAATTCTCCGGGGTGGCGAAGGTTGCAGACGCGCAGCCAAGCGCGCAGCGTGAGCCAGCCTTCGGAAGCCCGAAATGTGACGATCGACATGTCCGCCGTCAGCAGTTTTGCGATGGGGGAGCGGGTGTTCCACCAGAAATTTGGCTATGGCGAAGTCGTTGGAATCGAAGGGGATAAGCTTGAGATCAGCTTTGACAAGGCCGGGGTCAAGAAGGTCGTGTCGCGCTATCTGAGCGCATCGGATGACGTTCCGTTCTGAACTGGCGTCATGAGTTTTACGAAATATCAAGAATTAGATGCAAGAACGGCGGTGCTTTGGGAGGAAAGCGCCGCCGTCTTTATCTACGTCCCCAATCCAATCGGGAGGAAAGGGGGAAGGGGACGTTTATGAAAGCCGCCGGTCTCAGGGAGGAGGAGGAGACCCGAAGCTTTCTACAGGCACACAACAGGGAGGGTGCGTGTGCCCGATCCAGTATGATTTATGCAGCGTTGCGTGCTGTTTCCAGCGCGATGCCGCGGATTTGCGAGCGGCCCATGCCCAGGTCGTTCAGCTCGCGGTTGGACAAGGAGCTCAGCTCGTTGAAAGTGGAGCGGTATACGCGGCGTTGCTTGCGGCGAGTCTCGAGTGTGGACATCAGCGCGGCAAAGCGGTCTGCCAGGGTCGGTGCGGTTGTAGCGTTCCAGTAGGCCATCGGATACCTCGTCTTGTTTCGTCTGTGTTCGTTATCATTCGTCTTGTGTTGGTTATGTAGTAAAATGCTGCATCTGCACAATAGTCAGATCGTCAATGCTGCTATGCAGAAAATGCATGGGCAAAAGGTGACGTAACGTCTTGATCGGGAACAAAATAACCCTAGCGCAAACGCTTTAGCAGTCAGGAGGAGTTGTATGAAAAAAAATGGCGACGATACCAGGGAGGAGGAGGGTATCGCCGCCGAAAACAAACACATCCGGGAGGAGGATGGATGAGTTTGGTCTTATTCTTGGCTCGCAGTGTCTGCGTTCCTGAAACCTTTTTGACCTATTTGCTGCGTTTGCACAATTCTCAAATTGTGCATTGCTGCCATGCAGCGAAAACATAGGGGTTTTGCGTAATTTCTGGGCGCTAAATGTTCGTTTTGCCTTGGTGCTGTGCGGCATGCGAACGTAGGGTTGCGATTTGGCCAGAAACTGCCATGTCAAAAGCAGTCTCGAAAGGAATATGTCATGCCGCTCTCTAAATCCGACGTCGAATCTGCTCTGGCCCGGGTGATGCTGCCGGATGGGAAATCTATCCTTGATCACGATCTGATCCGCGCTTTGACGGTCGAGGGCGATGTGGTGCGCTTTGTTATAGAAGCCCCCAATGCACAGGTCGCCGCGCAGATGGCCCCGCTGCGCGACGCGGCAGAGGCCGTGGTGCGCGAGGTTGATGGTGTTGGCAGCGTAACAGTCGCCCTGACGGCCCATGGCCCCGCGCCAAAGCAATCTGCCCCAAGCCTAAAGATTGGCGGACACCCGAAGGCGCAGGATGGCCCGGTGAAACCGGCTGGCGTGCAGCGCATTCTCGCCATTGGGTCGGGCAAGGGGGGCGTGGGCAAATCGACCGTGAGCTCGAACCTCGCCGTGGCTTTGGCGCGGGCAGGTCGCAAGGTCGGTTTGCTGGATGCCGATATATATGGTCCCAGTCAGCCGCGTATGATGGGGGTGAACAAGCGGCCCGCCTCACCGGATGGGAAGACGATCATCCCGCTGCGCGCCCATGGTGTGACCCTGATGTCCATCGGTTTTATGATGGAGGAGGGGAAGGCTGTGGTCTGGCGTGGCCCGATGTTGATGGGCGCGCTGCAGCAGATGCTGGGGCAGGTAGAGTGGGGCGAGCTGGACGTGTTGCTTGTCGATCTGCCGCCGGGCACGGGCGATGTGCAGCTGACACTATGTACCAAATCCGAATTGTCTGGCGCGATCGTGGTGTCAACGCCGCAGGACGTGGCGCTGATCGATGCGCGCAAGGCGATTGATATGTTCAATACGTTGAAGACGCCCGTGTTGGGATTGATCGAGAATATGTCGCTGTTTGTTTGTCCTGATTGTGGGTCCGAACATGAAATCTTTGGCCATGGCGGGGTTGCAGCCGAAGCTGCGAAGATGGACGTGCCTTTGCTCGGCAGTTTACCCATCGATCTTGATACCCGGCTTTCCGGCGATGGTGGCACGCCGGTGGCCGCGGGGGATGGGCCGATGGCTCAGGCCTATGCCCGCATCGCCGAAGGTTTGATCAAGGGTGGGATGGCCTAAGGGGCAACCTCCTTCACGCTCCTATCTATACTCAACGCCGCGCAGCCCCCTGCGCGGCGTTTCGCGTTCATCGGCGTCGTGTGGACGTGCCTATGGGATCCCATGGGAAAACCTCATGGGAAAACATGGGAGATCGCCGGCCGGACCCTGCTGGATTGGCAAGGTGATTCGGCGGAAAATGGCTGTCTGAGGCGCGGAATCCTCAGTTTGCGCGATAAAGCAGTTGCAATTGGCGTTGCGATCGGGGAACAAGCCGCGAACACAGGTTGTGGATAACTCTGTGGTCTAAAATTGTTGGGAAATTGTGGGAAATTTCAGCACGCGTTTTTAACCTCAATATGTTGTGTCTGAATTTCACATTTATTCGATATAGGCTAAATATCGCTGATATTTCTTTCCCACATGTTGATTTACAACCCTGTGCAAAACCAAATTTGGTATGTATTTCCCAAAAAACTTATAGACGCCCATCAATTCCCATGGCATCCCTAGTGCATCGGATGAGAACGAGACACGGGGCACCAAACGACCCCAACGACCAAATAAAACTCTAGCAGGTTCATACAGGCACCTCGCTTTCATCAGACCAAGAGATCCGGCGCGCGAGCGAGCAGACATCCCCCCAGGTGGCGCGCGCAGTCGGACTTCCCCGCCAAGGCGGGACGGGCGGCGGGTTGATCAGTGGCAGCAGATCAGCCCGCCGTTTCTACATCTACCGCCGGGGGCATGATTTTAGGGCGCATAAGCGTCGCAGGCAGGGACAAACACGTGAGCCGCAGGTTCAGAGGCGAAAGCCAACACAAGGTCGATACGAAGGGGCGGGTGTCTATCCCAGCCTCTTTTCGTCGTGTGTTGGAAGCCGGTGACCCGAATTGGCAAAACGGTGGCACGCCCGAGCTGGTGATCGTCTATGGCGACAGCCGCCGCAGCTATCTTGAATGCTATACCATGCAGGCCATCGAAGAGGTGGACGACAAGATCGACGCGCTGCCGCGCGGGTCGATGGAACGCAAGATGCTGCAGCGCCTGTTCCACGGTCAGTCCTTTCCTACATCGGTCGATGAAACGGGCCGCTTGGTTCTGCCCGCTAAGCTGCGCAACAAGATCGAGTTGGAAAACGAAGCATTCTTTATCGCCGCCGGTGATACCTTCCAGATCTGGAAGCCCGAAACCTACGAGACCGAGGAAAAGGCCCGCGAAGAGGAGTGGCTGGACGATCTGCCAGAAGACTTTGATCCGATGGCCTTCCTGGACGGCAAGCCGGAGGCTTGATCGATATGAGCGGACCCAGCGACACCCCCTCCGCCCCGCACACACCGGTTCTGCTGCGCCCCTTGCTGGCGGCGGTGGCCCCTGTGTCGGGGCGTTGGCTGGATGGCACCTTTGGCGCGGGCGGCTATACCCGGGGCCTGCTGGACGCGGGTGCTGCGCAGGTGGTGGCGGTGGACCGTGATCCGCTTGCGTTTGAAATGGCGCAGGCCTGGGCCGGTGACTATGGCGACCGGATCGTCATGCAGCGCGGCGTCTTTTCCAAGATGGACGATTATGCGCAGGATCTGGACGGGATCGTGCTGGATCTGGGCGTGTCCTCCATGCAGCTTGATCTGGCAGAGCGCGGGTTCTCATTCATGCGTGACGGTCCGCTTGATATGCGGATGAGCCAGGACGGCCCCTCGGCGGCGGATATCGTCAACGAGGCCGAGGAAGAGGTGATTGCCAATATCCTGTTCCAATACGGTGAAGAACGTGCCAGCCGCCGCATCGCCAAAGCGATCGTGCGCGCCCGCGAAGAGGCCCCGATCACCACAACGCTGGCGCTTGCAGGCTTGGTCGAAGGCTGTTTGCCGCGCTCGAAACCCGGCCAGTCGCATCCCGCGACCCGCAGCTTTCAGGCGCTGCGCATTGCGGTGAACAATGAATATGGCGAGCTGTTCAACGGGTTGATGGCGGCGGAACGCGCGTTGAAACCCGGTGGCCAGCTGGCCGTTGTGACCTTCCACTCGGTCGAAGACCGTATGGTCAAACGCTTCCTGACGGCGCGTGCGGGGGCAGGGGGCAATGCCAACCGCTTTGCGCCCGAAATTGAAACAGAAGCGCCGCAATTCAAGATCCTCAAGCGCAAGGCCATCGGGCCGGATGCGCAAGAGCTGGAAGAGAACCCGCGCAGCCGCTCGGCCAAGCTGCGCGTCGCAATTCGCACTGATGCGCCTGCGGGCAGCATCGATGCCAAGGCACTCGGCATGCCTATGGTCAGGGGATTAACCGTATGAGAACCGTGCTTTACATCCTAACCACCTTTTCGGTGATCGGGCTGGCCTTCTGGGCCTACCGCGAAAATTACGCGACCCAGCAAGCCCTGAGTGATGCCGATGACCTGCGCTATGAAATCCGCGAAGCCTACAGCCGTCTGGCCGTGCTCAAGGCGGAATGGGCCTATCAGAACCGCCCCGACCGTCTGCGCGATCTGGCAGAGCTGAACTTTGACCGGCTGAACCTTTTGCCGCTGCATCCCGACCAGTTCGGATCTATCGATCAGGTGAGCTACCCGCCGCTGCCAGAACTGCCGCTGTTCGAGATCACCGACGGCGTTGACGTATCCTCGATGGAGGCCCCCGAATGATCCGCACCCCGCTGCGCCCGCTGGCCCGTATTCTTGAAGCCCGTCAAAAGGGCGAAAACCCCGATGCGATCGAGCGCGAGAACAAGCGTATCCGCCACGAGCAGATGCGCGACGCCTCGCGACAGCGCGCCGAGGGGCGTTTGCTGGTTCTGGGCGTCTTCTTCTTCTGCGCCTTCACAGTCGTGGGCGCGCGTATGGGGGTCATGGCGACCACCGACCCGACAGAGCCGCGCGCGGCGGCCCCGGGTTCCGTGATCTCGGCCACCCGCGCCGATATTGTGGATCGCAACGGCAATCTGCTGGCGACCAACTTTGAGACACACGCGCTTTATGCGCAGCCGCACCACATGATCGACCCGCAGGGGGCCGTGAAAAAGCTGATGGCCGTGTTCCCCGACCTGAACGAGGAACGCCTGCTGCGCGACTTTACCGGCAAGCGCAAGTTCTTGTGGATCAAGAAGAAAATTAGCCCCGAGCAGATGCAGGCCGTGCATGATATCGGCGAGCCGGGCTTGCTGTTTGCACCGCGTGATATGCGCCTTTACCCCAACGGATCGCTTGCCGCGCATATCATGGGCGGGGCCAGCTATGGCCGCGAGGGGGTCCATGCCGCCGAGGTGATTGGCGTCGCGGGCGCAGAGAAATACTTTGACGACTATCTGCGCGATCCGGCCAATGGGAACAAGCCGCTGGAACTCTCGATCGACATGACCGTACAGGCCGCGTCCGAGCGTATTCTTTATGGCGGCATGAAGCTGATGAACGCCAAGGGGGCGACCTCGGTCCTGATGGATGTGCACACGGGCGAGGTGATCAGCGCCGTATCATTGCCCTCTTTCGACCCTAACGACCGGCCCCGTGCCGCCGTCACAGGCGATGCGTCCGACAGCCCGCTGTTCAATCGGTCGGTGCAAGGCGTCTACGAGCTGGGCTCTGTCTTCAAGATTTTCACCGCGGCACAGGCGATCGACCTTGGCATTGCCACTGCGGATACGGTGATCGACACCTCTGGCCCGATGAAGGTCGGCGGCTTCCGCATCGGCGAATTCCACGGCAAGAACTATGGCAAGCAGACGGTGACGGGGATCATCGTGCACAGCTCCAACCGCGGGACAGGGCGGCTTGCGCTTGAGATCGGCGCGGAGCGTCAGCAGGAGTTCCTGAAAAACCTCGGGTTCTTTGAACCAACCTCCTTCGAGATCGTCGAAGCCTCTGGCGGCAAGCCCTTGCTGCCGCAGCGCTGGCAAGAGTTGAGCACCGTAACCGTCTCTTATGGCCACGGTCTGTCCTCCAGCCCGATGCATCTGGCGGCGGGCTATTCTGCCATCGCCAATGGCGGGCACAAGGTCACCCCGACGTTGCGCAAGCAATCCGGCCCCGTGGTCGGCCCGCGTGTGATGTCTGAACGCGCGGCGGCGGATGCCCGCGCAATGCTGCGTGCGGTGGTGACCGAAGGCACGGCCAGCTTTGCCGAAGTGCCCGGCTACCAGATCGGCGGCAAGACCGGTACGGCGGATAAACCCGGCCCCCGAGGTGGCTATCTTGAGGATAAGGTCATCGCGACCTTTGCCAGCATGTTCCCGGCGCATGATCCCAAATACGTGCTGATCGTCACGCTGGATGAACCGGTCGAGACCTCGGGCGACAAACCGCGCCGCACGGCCGGTTGGACAGCCGTGCCCGTGGCCGCGGAAATGGTCCGTCGCGTCGCGCCCCTGCTGGGTCTGCGACCGACTGTTGAACCGGACAGCCTCGCTGATATAACGCTCTCCAGCAGCAACTAATATAAAGAGCGTCCCCATGGGCACACAGGCCGTCCCGTTATCCTCCCTTGGTCTGACCGCGAAAGGGGGGGGCAACCCGCCCATTGCAGGTATCAGCGTCGACAGCCGTCAGGTCCAGCCCGGCACCCTGTTCGCCGCTATGCCCGGCAGCAAGGTCCACGGGGCCGAGTTTATCCAATATGCGCTGCGCATGGGCGCGGTGGCGGTGTTGACCGACGCCGAGGGGGCCACGCTGGCCGCTGACGCGTTGGCACAGGCCGAGGTCGCCCTTGTCGTCACCGATGCCCCCCGCGAGGCGCTGTCGCGCGCGGCAGCCCTGTGGTACGGCGCGCAGCCGCAGACGATGATTGCCGTCACCGGCACCAATGGCAAAACCTCTGTAAGCACCTTCGTGCGGCAAATCTGGATCGAGATGGGGTTGGCAGCTGTCAACCTTGGCACCACTGGCGTCGAAGGCGCATGGACGGCACCGCTGGCGCATACCACGCCCGAGCCCATTACCCTGCACCGCACTCTGGCCGACGCCTCTGCCAACGGTATCACCCATGCCGCGATGGAGGCGTCAAGCCACGGGCTGGACCAGCGGCGGCTGGATGGCGTCACGCTCAAGGCGGCGGGGTTCACGAATTTTACCCAAGACCATCTCGACTACCACGAGACCTTCGACGCCTACTTCGACGCCAAGGCCGGACTGTTCTCGCGGGTGCTGCCCGAGGACGGCACGGCGGTGATCAATATCGATGATCCCAAGGGGGTCGATATGGTCGCCATCGCACGCGCCCGCGGCTGCGAGGTGATTACCGTGGGGCGCGACGGTGGCGATCTGCATCTGACCGGCCAGCGCTTCGATGCGACGGGGCAGGACTTGCGGTTCAGCTATCGTGGCAAGACCTACCAGAAACGCCTGAACCTCATTGGCGGGTTTCAGGCGGACAACGTGTTGCTCGCGGCGGGGCTGGTGATTGCCTGCGGGGCGGACCCCGCCCATGTGTTCGACACGCTGCCGCATCTGACCACCGTGCGCGGCCGCATGCAGCTTGCCGCCACACGGGACAATGGCGGAGCGGTGTTTGTGGATTACGCCCATACCCCCGACGCCATCGCCACCGCCCTGCAAGCGATGCGCCCCCATGTCATGGGCCGGCTGGTCGCTATCGTGGGCGCAGGCGGCGACCGTGACCGTGCCAAACGCCCGCTGATGGGGCAGGCGGCGGCGGCCCATGCGGATTTGGTGTTCGTGACCGATGACAACCCGCGCTCCGAAGATCCGGCGACCATCCGTGCCGCCGTCATGGAGGGCGCGCCAGAAGCGACCGAGGTGGGCGACCGTGCCGAGGCGATCCTACGGGGCATCGACGCCATCGGCACGGGCGACGCGCTGCTGATCGCGGGCAAGGGCCATGAAACCGGACAGACCATCGGTGACGATGTGCTACCCTTTGATGATGTGGAACAGGCCAGCGTCGCCGTCGCGGCGCTGGATGGGAGATTGGCATGAGCTTGTGGACAGCAAAAGAGGCCGAAAGCGCCACCGGCGGCCGCGCCATCGGGGACTGGACCTGTGACGGCGTGTCGATTGACACCCGCACCCTTGCACCGGGGGATCTGTTCGTCGCGCTGAAAGACGTGCGCGACGGGCATGATTTTGTCGCCAGTGCGCTGGAAAAAGGGGCGGGGGCCGCGCTGGTCACCCATGTGCCCGAGGGCGTGGCCGAGGATGCACCGCTGCTGATCGTCGAGGATGTGCTCAAGGCCCTTGAGGCGCTTGGTGCCGCCGCGCGGGCCCGAACGCAGGCCAAGGTCGTCGCGGTGACGGGCAGCGTCGGCAAGACCTCGACCAAGGAAATGCTGCTTGCGATCTTTGCCGACCAGGGGCGGGCGCATGCCTCTGTCGACAGCTATAACAACCACTGGGGTGTGCCGCTGACACTGGCGCGGATGCCTGCGGATACGGAATATGCCGTGATCGAGATCGGCATGAACCACCCCGGAGAGATCTCTCCGCTGGCGCAGATGGCCAAGCCGGATGTCGCGATGGTCACCACCGTCGCGGCCGTGCATCTGGAAGCCTTTGCCAATGTCGCGGAAATCGCGGTCGAGAAAGCCGCCGTTTTTGACGGGCTGCAACCGGGGGGCGTGGCGGTGATCAACGCAGACATCGAACACGCCGCGATCCTGATGGCAAAGGCCGTGGATCGCCGCCTGCGCGAGGTCGAATTTGGCGAGCATGGCTATCAGTACAAACTGCTGGACGTGCAGGTGCAGGGCGACACCACCGTCGTGCGCGCCGACGCGGACGGCACACCACTGCTGTTCAAGATCGGAACGCCGGGACGGCATTTCGCGATGAACGCCTTGGGGGCCTTGGCCTCTGCACAGGCCATGGGGGCTGATCTGGCGCTGGCTGCGGCCTCGTTGGGGCGCTGGACACCGTATAAGGGGCGCGGCGTGCGAGAGGTTATCCATCTCGACGTGGTCGACACCCATCTGACGTTGAACCTGATTGATGACAGCTATAACGCGAACCCCACGTCGATGGCCGCCGCCCTAGAGGTGCTGGCCGCTGCCGAGGTGACCCATGATATCGGCCGCGTCAGCAAGGGGCGGCGCATCGCCTATTTGGGGGACATGAAGGAGCTGGGACCGGACGAGATCGCCCTGCACGCAGGGCTCGCCCATCTCGACGCCACCAAAAAGCTGGATGTGATCCACTGTGTGGGGCCGCTGATGAAGTCGCTCTATGACCTGCTGCCGGCGCATCAACGCGGGGAATGGGCCGAGACCGCCGCCGACCTGCTGCCCGCGCTTTCGTCGCATCTGGACAGTGGCGATGTTGTGCTCGCCAAAGGCTCCTTGTCCATGAAACTGGGGCTGATCGTTGACGCGATCCGCAAAATGGGCCATCCGGTCCAGAATGAACGACAGGGCTAAGCCCACAAGATTTTGAGTTAGGACGCGTACGATGCTCTATTGGTTGACCCTCCTGTCAGATGGCGGCGATTTCTTTAACCTTTTCCGCTACATCACCTTCCGCGCCGGTGGGGCCTTCCTGACAGCGCTGGTGTTTGGCTTTCTGTTCGGCAAGCCGCTGATCGCCGTGCTGCGCAAGCGGCAGGGCAAGGGCCAACCGATCCGGGATGACGGTCCCGAGGGGCATTTTGTCAAGGCGGGGACGCCGACCATGGGCGGGCTGCTGATTGTGGGGGCCTTGCTGACCTCCACCCTGCTGTGGGCGCGGCTGGACAACCCGTTTGTGTGGATGGTGCTGCTGGTGACAATGGCGTTTGCTGCCATCGGGTTTGCAGATGATTACGCCAAGGTCAGCAAGCAGACGACTGCCGGTGTTTCTAGCAGAATGCGTCTGTTGCTGGGCTTTATCATCGCGGGCAGCGCGGCCTATTGGGCGGCGCAGTTCCACCCCGAAGAGCTGCAAAACCAACTGGCGCTGCCCGTGTTCAAGAATACACTGATCAACCTTGGCTATCTGTTCGTGCCGTTTTCCATCATCGTGATCGTGGGCGCGGCGAATGCGGTGAACCTGACGGACGGGCTGGACGGGCTGGCGATCATGCCGGTGATGATCGCCGCAGGGGCGCTTGGCGTGATCGCCTATGCCGTCGGCCGCGTCGATTTCACCGAATATCTGGACGTGCATTATGTGCCGGGCACGGGCGAGATTCTGGTCTTTACTGCCGGTATCTTTGGCGGTGGTCTGGGCTTTTTGTGGTATAACGCGCCCCCCGCCGCGGTCTTTATGGGCGACACCGGATCGCTGGCCCTTGGCGGCGCATTGGGGGCCATCGCGGTTGCCACCAAGCACGAATTGGTGCTGGCCATCGTCGGCGGCCTGTTTGTGGTCGAGGCGCTGTCGGTGATCATTCAGGTGCTCTATTTCAAACGCACGGGCAAAAGGGTCTTCCTGATGGCACCGATCCACCATCATTATGAAAAGAAGGGCTGGGCCGAGCCGCAGATCGTCATCCGCTTCTGGATCATCTCTTTGATCCTCGCGATGATCGGGCTGGCGACACTGAAGGTCCGCTGAGCCGTTTATCAAGGCGGTAAGAAACAAGAGGGCGCGCTGCAGGGATGTGGCGCGCTTTTTTTATGGCGGACGGGGGCCAGCCCCCGCGCGGCCAAGGGGCCGCGTCCCCCGGAGTTTATTTGGCAAAATGAAGGGCGGGGGAGGCTGGACGCAGGGGGCGTCAGAAGATCGACCAGCCCATTTCGCGCGCGAGGCGGGCCATCGCCTGGGTGCCTTTCTTCGAGTTGCCATAGCGGTTCAGGCCAGGGGACCAGACGGCGATGCTGGCGCGGCCGGGGACAATGGCAAGAATACCGCCTCCCACACCGGATTTCGCCGGAAGCCCGACGCGGTAGGCAAAATCGCCCGACCCGTCATAATGCCCGCAGGTCAGCATCAGCGCATTGAGACGCCGGATGCGGGGCGGCAGGATCATGCGGGGCAGCTTGTCGGTTTCGATCAGGAACCGTCCGGCCATGGCCAGTTGCCGCGCGGACATGTCGATGGCGCAGTGATGGAAATAAGTGCCGAGCGTCTTCTCCGGCGGGTTGTTCAGGTTTCCGCAGGATGCCAGAAAATGCGCCAGGGCAAAGTTGCGGTGGCCATGGGCGGTTTCAGAGGCCGCGACGGTTTCGTTGATGTGGATGTCGTCGTCGCTGGCGGCGGCGCGGACGAATTGCAGGATTTCGGCCAAGGTCTCGCGCGGTTCGCGGCCCGTGAGCACCTCGTCCGTGGTGACAATGGCACCGGCGTTGATGAAGGGGTTGCGCGGGCGGCCCTGTTCGGCCTCAAGCTGCACAATGGAATTGAATGCACGCCCCGATGGCTCGCGGCCCACGCGCTTCCACAGCTGGTCGCCTGACCGTCCAAGGGCGATGGCAAGGGTGAAGACCTTGGTGATGGATTGCACGGAAAACGGCGTATCGGCATCCCCGGCGGTAAAGACCTCGCCGTCCGCGGTGGTGATCGCGATACCGAATTGCGCAGGATCGACAGAGGCCAGTTGCGGGATATAGGCTGCCACGTCACCCCAGTCATCCGTGGCGCGCATGTCGGCGTTGAGCTGGGCTAAAATCTCTGGCAGAGGGGGCATAAGGGGCTCCGAAAGTTTCAGGGTCATCGCTAACAGGAGAGCAGGCATGATACCAGTTCAAGGTTTGACCGGCGCAAAGGTCGCCATTCTGGGGCTCGGGCGGTCGGGGCTGTCTGCGGTCCGTGCGCTGGCCGCCGGGGGCGCTGTGCCTGTTTGTTGGGATGACAACCCCGCCGCCCGCGCCGCCGCGCAGGCCGAAGGGTTCGATTGTGCGGATCTGGGCAAAGCCGGCGTCTTTGATGACATCGCGCGGCTGATCGTATCGCCCGGCATCCCGCATCTTTATCCGGCACCGAACCCGGTGATCGTCGCCGCGCAGGACGCAGGTGTGCCGGTGGACAATGACATCGGGCTGTTCTTTCAAAGCTTCGCGACGCTGGCCTGGGATAATTTTGACGTGGTGCCCAAGATCATCGCGATCACCGGGTCGAACGGGAAATCCACCACCTCGGCGTTGGTGCATCACATTCTCAAACACGCGGGTCGTCCGACGCAGCTGGCGGGAAACATCGGTCGCGGTGTGCTGGACATAGAGCCCGCCATTGACGGCGAGGTCGTGGTGCTGGAGCTGTCGAGCTACCAGACCGATCTGGCGCGCAACTTGACGCCGGATGTCGCCGTCTTCACCAACCTTAGCCCCGATCATCTGGATCGTCATGCGGGCATGGGGGGCTACTTCGCGGCCAAACGGCGGCTCTTTGCTGAAGGCGGGCCGGATCGTGCCGTCATTGGCGTGGATGAACCCGAAGGGCGTTTTCTGGCGGGACAGCTCAGCGAAGGGGCGGCCGACGACCGGGTGATCCGCGTGTCGGTGGACCGCAAGCTCACGGGTCTTGGTTGGCAGGTCTTCGCGCGCAAAGGCTTCTTGTCGGAATATCGCGGCGGCAAGCAGATCGGGTCCATCGATCTGCGCAGCATTACCGGCTTGCCCGGGGCGCATAACCACCAGAACGCCTGTGCCGCCTATGCCGCCTGTCGCACACTGGGGTTCGCGCCCAAGATCATCGAAGCGGCGTTCCATTCCTTTGGCGGCCTGCCGCACCGCAGCCAGACCGTGGGCGAGGCGGGCGGCGTGCGCTTCGTCAACGACAGCAAGGCGACCAATGTAGACAGTGCGGTCAAGGCACTGGCGGCGTTCAAGAACATCCGCTGGATCTGCGGCGGGCTTGAGAAAGAGGGCGGTTTGGGCAGTTTGGCAGAACCGCTGGAGACAGTGCGCAAAGCCTATGTGATCGGGCGCGAGGCGGCGCAGTTTGCCATGAAATTGGGGGTCGAGGCCGAGGTCTGTGGCACGATGGACGTCGCGGTTGCACGCGCGGTCGAGGATGCAGAGGCGGGGGACGTTGTTCTGCTGGCCCCTGCGGCGGCGAGCTTTGACCAATACGACAGTTTCGAGCGCCGCGGAGAGGATTTTGTCGCGCAGGTCCAGAAGCATCTGACGGACACGTAACTGCGTTTATGGGGAAGGAGCGCCGCATGGGTAATGATTGCGGTGTTTCAGTCTGCTCTGGTCCAGATTGTGGCGCGTGACTGATTGTTTGATCGGGGCCATCGGATAATTGACGGCTTGTTCAGGAATGCAGGTTTCGAGGCCGGCTATCGAAGAAAAAGGGCTTGA
Organism: Sulfitobacter sp. UBA1132; assembly: GCF_002311545.1. NCBI lineage: Bacteria > Pseudomonadati > Pseudomonadota > Alphaproteobacteria > Rhodobacterales > Roseobacteraceae > Sulfitobacter > Sulfitobacter sp. UBA1132. The sequence continues at coordinate 278,132 of NZ_DCAN01000019.1, forward strand.
TCCTAATCGTATGCGGCCGCGAACCGACGAGATCTACTGCCGATTATCGGGCATGCGCGATAAGAGGCTCGGCGTTCTGTTGAAGGGGCGACCTATGGGTTGGCCCCGGGGATGAAAACCTTGACGGTTGATGAAATTGGGACGCCGTTCATCGACCACGCGCTGTGATCATTTGCGTTCAATGTCCTTCTGACTTCATTCTCGCCCGGCACCAGTGAGGTGCCCGACAGATGATACCAGTTGGAGTAGACCCGCGCTATTTTCGCGCCATTCACATAGATATGGGCATGACCTTCGTTGTCTTGCGGTGCGTGATTGATCGCTGCGGGTGTGAACTTGAAATGAACGGGCAGGATTTGAACATTATACCCGCCCATCACGTCCGGAAATACCAGATGCGTGACGCTTGGCTGTGGCAGTTCGGCAGAGACGTCGCGCGGAGGATGCCGGTGCGCTGGCACCGCGCCGGGCGCGCTAGCCATATCCATCGTTGCCTTGCCGATGTCAGGTGACACGGGGGCATTGGGGGCGCGGGACATGGGAAAAAGCGTCATGACCACGACAGCCATCGACGCCCCGATTATGGCATAGGCGAGTTTTTCCACCAGATCCGGTCTTTACTGGCCGGGTGCGGGCATAGCTGCGCGCAGGTCGGCTTCGCTGACACCAAGTGCCTGAGCTGCCGCGGCAAAGTCCGGCGGGCGCGTGTCACCAAGTGCCCCGACCAACTCAGCCTCTGTGATGCCCAGTTGATCGGCAACTGCGGCAAAATCCGGTGCGGCACCACCGCCACCGGGGCCATTGTTCGCGGTCACGTCGACCTCACCATGGTAGCAGTCGATCATATAGGGCGCTTCATCTGCCGTGAGATGGTAGTGGTAAATCCCTTCCGGGAATTCAGGCGTCGGGCCGGAGTGGCCGCTGCACGCATCCAGATCGTCATTCACCACGACAATACCACCGACATCATTGTTGCCATAGACCGGAAAGCCGTCGGCCAAAACACCGATCATCCGCGAATGTTGCCCGGCCTGCGCCGCGGCCTCGGCGATACAAACAGGGATGCCATGATAGTGGTAATTCGTCCCGTCTACGAGCGTGTGCCCGTTGCAGTTGTCCAGAAATGCCACGTGATCATGAACAACCTGATCGTCAATCGCAACGACGGAGCGGTCGGGGTTCTCATAGTCGTTGAAAATCTGTGCGCCACTCAAGGCCACGCCAATTCTCCCCAGCGAGGTGTCCGTTGATGTATCCGAATAGACCGGCTGCGTTGTGATTGTCGCGTCGATCTCGGTCTCTTTGAAGTAGTCGGCAGAGTTCTGCACGTCAAAGAACTCCAGCGGCTTGTCGGCAAAAGGTTGATCGTTTGGATCGCTTGGAATCAGATATTGTTCCGCAAATCCGTGGTCCGGGATGCCGTTGGATTGAAAGCGGAATGTCTTTGCGTCAGCATCGACCGTGATCTTGACATGACCTGCCCAATTTGCCGCTTGAACGACCGCCGCAGTGTCATTCGACTGTTTCACATTCTGAGCCGATGAAGGCGAATAGATCAGGGATGCGGCGGCCAGCACAACCGATGCGGCGGCTGTCCCATAGAGAGTTTTCTTGGACATGATTTTCTGATCTCCCATGAGATGTCGGTATCTTTACTTCCAACTTCGGGTCGAAGCGCTGCTAAGCCGAAGCTAGGCCTTAAACGGACACGTGCCAACTTTCCGTCGTTATTTTTTACAGAAATATAGCGCTCTAGAATTTTCCGAGCGCTGCCATATCGACGTCAAATCTTGGCGATACTTCGGATCGCGGCCTTGGCGATCTGGTCGAACATCGCACGATCGTCGGAGGATGACGCAACGATCATGCCGCCTTCCAGCGCCGCGACGATGAGGCAGGACGTGTCTTCGGGGTTTTCGACGCCATTACGGTGGAACAGGTCAAGCAGCCACAGCCTGTTCATTTTGAAGAATGCCTTTGTTTTCTGGTTAACATTCTTGGGCAGCCCGATCGCTTCTGCGCCCATGATCGCGCAAAGGCAGATGGTTTCGTCCAAGACAAGCGCTTGAGAGTAGAGCGCGACATAGCTGTCCAACGCCGTTTGCAAGCTGGCCGTATCGATCTGTTCAAGGTGCTCTTTGAACTGGCTGGTGTAGCGATCCACCAAAGCTTCGCCCAGATCGGGTTTGGTCGGGAAGTGATAGTGAACGCTTGCGCTCTTGATGCCGACATCGCTTGCCAGGTCGCGAAAGCTCATCGCCGAGAAACCGGCACCACGGACACGTTTTTCAGCGGCATCAAGGATTTTATCTTTCATTGTCTGCGGCATTTGGGGCTCCTGTCTATCATGTGGTAGATAGGTGTTGACAGCGAGGAGGGCAATATCTAACTGATAGCCTATCAACTGATAGGTAGCTATGTAGCGCCGCTGCGCGCTGAACCGGAGGGATGTACCATGAACCTGAACGCAAATTTCGATGAACGTGCCGTTGTACATTCGGATCGGCAGCCGTGGGTTGCATCCCCGATGAAGGGCGTGGACCGGCGGATGCTGGATCGGATCGGGGACGAAGTCGCGCGGGCGACGACCATCGTCCGCTATGCGCCGGGCAGCGCGTTTTCGGCGCACACCCATACCGGCGGCGAAGAATTTCTGGTGCTTGAGGGCGTGTTTCAGGATGAACACGGTGACTTTCCGGTCGGCACATATGTGCGCAACCCGCCAACGTCTTCGCACACCCCAAGCTCTGCCGAGGGGGCGACGATCTTCGTCAAGCTGTGGCAGTTCGACATGGATGACCGTCAGCAGATCACCATAGACACCACCACCCAGACCCCGCAGCCGGTGCGTGAGGGTGTTTCAGAAATCCCGCTGTTCGCGGATGCGCACGAACGGGTGCGGATCGAGCTTTGGGAGCCCAACGTGGCAGTGACGCAGGCCGGCCACAGCGGGTTTGAAGCCGTTGTGGTCGAAGGAAGCTTTATCGAAGGGGATGAGGTCTTCGCGGTCAATTCCTGGCTGCGCCTACCGCCCCACACGCCGCTGAACGCCGTTTCCGGGCCCGAGGGCGCGCGGCTTTGGGTCAAATCTGGCCATCTTGCAGACACGCCGACGGCCCCGAATGTCGGGGGATAAGATGTCAGATCCACTTGCAATCACTGGCGGGGCGGGTGCCGGTCTTGCTAACCGCGCCCTGCACAGAATGGCCCCTGAACGGATGAAGAAGCCAGCCGATATTGTCCGCACCTATCTGGCACTGACGGATCAACCACGGTCCACCTGGACCCATGATCTGTACCTCAGGCCGATGGGAGAGGCATTCTGATGCGGACTGATGTTCTGATTGTGGGCGGTGGTCTGTCGGGTCTTGCGCTTGCCGACCATCTGGCCCGCCAAGGCCGCGATTTCTTGCTGGTTGAAGCGCAGGACCGCCTTGGCGGACGCATCCTTACACAGGAGTTTTCGGGCGGTGCCTTCGACCTTGGGCCTGCGTGGTTCTGGCCGGGGCAGCCGCGCATGGCGGCCCTCGCGGAGCGCTTTCAGATCCCTGTGTTTGGGCAGTTCTCGACGGGTGACTTGGTCTATCAAGAGCAAAACGGCACCGTGCAGCGCGGGCGCGGCTATGCCTCTATGGAGGGGTCCTACCGCTTGGCCGGTGGGATCGGCTCTGTGGTGCATGCTTTGGCCAAAGGGTTGGATCCGGTGAAGATGATGACCAGCACGCGGCTGACGTTGGTCGATCACTCGGCGGGCATCATCACGGCGCAGGTTGAGCAAGACGGCACAGCGCAGATCATCAAGGCCAATAGGATCGTGATGGCCATGCCGCCCCGGGTCATTGCCGATACCGTTTCCTTTGAGCCCGCGCTGGATGCGGGCCAAATGCAGGCATTGCAAGACACGCCGACCTGGATGGCCGGTCAGGCCAAGATCATTGCGGTTTACGACCAGCCTCATTGGCGACATGCCGGGCTGTCCGGCGACGCCATGAGCCAGCAGGGGCCGATGGTCGAAATCCATGATGCTTCGCCAAGGCAGGGCGGTCCCTATGCGCTCTTCGGTTTTGTCGGGGTTCCTGCGGATGCGCGTGCCCAGCACAAAGATGAGATGATGCGCCTTGCGGTGATGCAGCTTACGGCGATGTTCGGACCGGAAATGGCCAACCCGATGCACCTTATTTTGCAAGACTGGGCGACCATTCCCCACATCGCGCGCCCACAGGATCGACAGCCGGTCCGAAGCCACCCCCGCTATGGTTTGCCGTCCAAACTGCATGCCCTTTCAGCGCGCGGGGTGATATTTGCGTCGACCGAAACCGCCCCGGAATTCGGAGGCTTTCTGGAGGGCGCATTAGAGGCGGCCGAACATGCGGCCAGCACGCTGGCGCTGCACGACCCCATGCAGACCTGATCACCACCCGTCCGCATGGGTTTGGGCATCCAATAGAAAAATGAAAACACGCCGCGCCAAGCCAATCCAACGGGCATGGTGGCCATACGGATGAAAAATGATGACACAGACGATAGACCGGACTGAAACCGCCGGGTTCCGGCGCAACCTTACGGTGCTGATCCTCGCCCAATCCTTGGGGGCTGCCAGCGGACCGATTGTAATCTCGCTGGGGGGATTGGTTGGTCAGGATCTCGCGACTGACCCTGCTTTGGCGACCCTTCCGGTCAGCATCTATAATCTTGGACTTGCCCTTGGAACGGTGCCTGCCGCTTGGATCATGCGACAATACGGGCGGCGCAGCGGTTATCTTCTAGGCGCGATGATCGGCGTGTTCTCGGGATTGGTCGCCGCTGGTGCGATATCCTTTGGGGCGTTCATATTCTTCTGTTTGGGAACGTTTCTTGCGGGGCTCTATGCGTCCTATGTACAGTCTTACCGTTTCGCAGCTGCCGACGGGCGCGAAGGGGCAGACAGGGGGCGGGCCATTTCATGGGTCATGGTTGGCGGCCTGGTCGCTGCCATTATCGGCCCGCAACTGGTCATTGCCACGCGCGACGCTGTGCCGGACGTGCCCTTTGCGGGCAGTTTCCTGAGCCAAGCGGCGCTGGCGCTCATCGCGTTTTTTGTTCTGACCCGATTAAGGGGCCGCCAACCCGCAGCCACAGCGCAAAGGCCATCCGATGACGGGGGGCGCACCGTGCTCCAACTTCTGGCTTCGCCGAAATACATGCTTGGGGTCGCCGCTGGCGTGGTGTCTTACGGGCTTATGTCATTCGTCATGACGGCCGCACCGCTGGCGATGGTCGGATGCGGGCACTCGATTGACCACGCGGCATGGGGTATTCAGTGGCATGTGCTGGCGATGTTCGCGCCAAGCCTTGTGACGGGCAAGCTGATCGCCCGGTTCGGCAAGGAAAAGGTCACCGCCGCTGGCCTGATCATCATCGGCATTTCAGGTGCTGTTGCGTTGACCGGTCTGGATCTGAGGCATTTCTTCATCTCTCTCATCCTTCTTGGGATCGGGTGGAACTTTGGCTTCATCGGAGCGACTGCGATGGTAGCTGCCGCGCATACAGAGGCCGAGCGCGGGCGTGCCCAAGGGCTGAATGATTTCGCCGTTTTCGGCACAGTCGCGGCTCTTTCGTTCTTTTCTGGCGCGTTGATGCAGGCGTCGGGATGGCATCTCATCAATCTCATGATGTTCCCCTTCATCGCCATCGTGCTTGCGCCCTTGGTCTGGCAAGCGGCGCGGCGCGTATAGGGCGGTGCCAATATTGTCTCAAAAACTGGCAACGTACCGCCAACCTCAAGGAAGAACTTAACATGCCTAATGTGCAAGTTCTTATAACTGTGACGCTTGTTGGGGGTGGCGGCACGTTGATTGTCGACGCGGTTAAAAGGCTTGCGGCTCGGTTCTTGGCAAAAATGCCAACGCATAGCTTTTGACCTTTCAATGCTGTGCTCGCACGGCATTTATTGTATCAAAACATCCCGTTGTCGTTGTTACTTTGTACAGGCATTTCCTGAAGCACGTCCCAATGCTCGACGATCTTGCCTTGATCATCGAGACGGAAAATGTCCATCCCTGCATAATCGGGACCGTTGGGCCATAGCTGATGGCAATGCAGGATCACATGATTGCCGTCCACGAATGACCGCTTGACCTCGACATGTTTGCCCGGATGTTCGCGGGCCATCCGTTCGAAATAGTCAACGAAGGCCGCCTTGCCGTCCGCCACATGGGGATTGTGCTGAATGTACTGCGCTCCGGCGTAGCGCGCGATGGCGTCGGCGGGGCGGCAATCATTGAACATCATTTCGTAAAAGGCGATGACGTTGGCCTGGTCGGTTTCTGGGTCACGCATGGTCTTCCTTTCTGAATTTACCGATAGTGTGGCGCATGTCTGCATTGGGGAAGCTGCATTGCGGGCTCGCTTCCATGCGACGATGACAGCTTTGGGTCGATGGTGTCGGGCTGGGGGGGGGGGGGCCCCCCNNCCCCCCCCGCCGCCTATGGCGGCTCCCCCGGGATTTAGGGCCATTTGGAAATTACTGTTTCTGTGCGATATCTGCGGCGCAGGCCATGGCGGAGGACCAGGCCCATTGGAAGTTATAGCCGCCCAGCCATCCGGTCACGTCGACGGCCTCGCCAATGAAGTAGAGACCGGGGCGTGTCTTGGCCTCTAGTGTTTTGGAGGACAGAGCGTCGGTGTCGATCCCGCCGAGGGTGACTTCGGCGGTGCGGTAGCC